>CALLWN010000052.1 GCA_938016505.1 uncultured Sphingomonadaceae bacterium | reverse complement strand
TGGGTGCTGAACTTCTTCGGCCGCGAGAGGTTCCGCCTGCCCAATCTCGACACCCACCTCGCCGAGGGGAGCCGCACGGCAATGTCGGTCGGGGACTATTTCACCCGGATGCTCGACCCATGGCTCGACTGGGCGAAGGCCGAGGCGATCCGCAAGGCGTGGGGCGGACCCTTCTGCCTGAAGGGCATCATGAGCGTGGCCGACGCCCGCCGCGCCGTTGCCATCGGTGCGGATGCGATCATGGTCTCGAACCATGGCGGCCGCCAGCTCGACGGGTCGCGCGCGCCCTTCGACCAGCTTGCCGAGATCGTCGATGCAGTCGGCGACCGGATCGAGGTGATCTGCGACGGCGGGATCCGCCGCGGCACCCATGTGCTGAAGGCGCTTTCGGTCGGCGCCCGGGCCTGCTCGGGCGGCCGGCTCTACCTCTACGCGCTTGCCGCCGGCGGCGAGGCCGGGGTGCGGCGCGCGCTCGGGCTCCTGCAGGCCGAGCTCGAGCGCGACATGAAGCTCATGGGCAAGCATCGGCTCGACCAGCTCTCGCGCGACAATCTTCGCTGGCGCTAGGGGGGCGGTTCGGCAACCCGTTGCGACGGGCACGGTTCGAGCCGGGCGATGGCGCCGACGCTCGCAGGCACGCCGCGGGTTTCGGCCTGTCCGGGTGGCCAGATTGGCGCAAACTCGGCAGAGTGGTGCCGGGCCTTCGTCCAGATGCCGGGAGCGGGATGGCCCCGCAGGGAGGAGCTTCAGGCAATGCGATCCATGGTTTCGACCTTCCTGCTGCTCGCGGCCAGTCCAGCGCTGGCGGAAGGCTGGGCCTTCACCGTTTCGCCCTATCTCTGGGTCTCGGGGGTCGACTCCACCATCCCGACCCGGCTCGGCGAGGTCAGCACCAGCGCCAGTTTCGGCGATATCATCGACAATCTCGATTTTGCCGCCATGGCGCTCGTCGAAGCGCGCAAGGGGCGCATCGGACTTCTCGTCGACACCATCCACCTCGCGGTCTCGACCGAGGGCGACCTGCCGCCAGGGCTCCCCTTCCAGTCGGCCGAGGCGCGGATCAAGTCGTGGATCGTGACCGGCTACGGAGCCTGGCGCGGCCTCGAGACCCCGACGGTTGCGATCGATCTCCTCCTCGGGTTCCGCCTCATGTCGATCCGCTCTGCGCTCGACCTCGGTGGCGGGCCCGACCCCGACCAGTCGTTCCGGCGCGGCGACAGCTGGGCCGACCCCGTGATCGGAACCGCCATCCGCTGGCAGTTCGCCGACAAATGGTATGCGCGCGGCACCGGCGACGTGGGCGGCTTCGGCCTCGCATCCGACCTGACCTTCCAGGGCCTGGTCGCCGTGGGCTATGCCTTCAGCAACAGGATTTCCGCTGAACTTGCCTACCGCCATCTCGAGGTCGTGCGCCCGACCGAGCTCGGCGACTTCCGCCAGGCGGTGAAGGGTCCGCTGCTGGGCGTGCGGATCGGGTTCTGACCTTCTGCTGCTGGCTCGTGCTGACCACGGCGCACAGCCGATGCTGCGCCGCGGCATCAGCAGGACCGGAATCGCCGTGAAAGATGCCACGAGCGGTTGGCACGAGGCCTCGAAATGTGGAAACGCACCACCATGCGCGACTTGCATGAAACCCAGACCCGATTCGCATGGGCTCTCGCCGGGGAATACGCCTGATGGCTGACCAGCCCGATCCGCGCCCCGCGCCGGGGCCCGCACCCTTCGTGCCGGTCGCCGAGGTGAACCCGGTGCGCACCCGCACCGACTGGGAGGCGGCCCGCGCTGCCGTTCTCGCCGACCCCGGCGCCTTTCATGGCGCGATCGCAGCCCGGCTCATCCACTGGTTCTGGCCGGAGGTCGGCAGCGCCGGTGCCTGGCTCGCCCGTGACGAGGCCACCGGCCGCTGGACCGGCTGGGATGCCGAAACGCTTGAACCGCTCGTGGCCGACCTCGCTGCCGAAGCCGTGCCGTGGCGCCGCGCCTTCAACGCCGATGATGCGCCGCATTTCCGCTGGTTCGAGGGCGGAAAGACCAACGCCTGCATGAACGAGGTGGACCGCCATGTGCTTGCCGGCCATGGCGACGAGACTGCGCTCATCTTCGAGGGCGACCGCTGGGACATGTCTCTCGATGGCGGACGCGGCGGCCCGGTCGACTGCTGGAGCGTCTCCCGGCGCGAACTGCTCGTCGAGGTTGCCAAGTGCGCGCTGGCGCTCAGGGCGCTCGGTCTCAGGTCGGGTGACCGCATCGCGCTCAACATGCCCTCGATCCCGGCCCAGATCTTCTGGACCGAGGCTGCGAAGCGGCTCGGCATCCTCTACACGCCGGTGTTCGGCGGATTCTCCGACAAGACCCTCTCCGACCGGATTGCCGATGCTGGCGCCCGCATCGTCATCACCGCCGACGGCGGCTACAGGAACGCCCAGGTCGTCCCGTTCAAGACCGCCTACACCGACCCCGCGCTCGACAATTTCGTGCCGGTGCCGGTGGTGCTCGAGACGCTCGGGGCGGCACTTGCCGACCCCGCGCTCGCGCTCGCCGAGGCGGATCGCGCCCGGATCGTCGAGACGGTCGCAGCCACCCTTGCCGGCGAAGTGACGGTCGAGCGGGCCGATGCGATGCGCGGCGTGGGCCGGGCGCTTGCCGCGCTCGGCAGGGAGGGCAGGCTCGATTCCGCCGGGGCTGCGAAGGTCCGGATCGCGGCCGCCTCGGCGCTCGTTGCAACCCCGCCCAGGGTCGAGGCGGTGGTCGTCTGCCGCCATGTCGCAGTGCCCGATCTCGTCTGGCGCGAGGGCCGTGACCGCTGGGCGCACGACCTGACCGACTCCGCGCTCGAGACGCTGCTTGCCAATGCCCGCGCCGCCGGTTTCGCAGTGGCAACCGAGGCCGAACTCCTCGCCCTTCCCGACCGGGATCTCGTTCGCGCCATCTGGGCGAGCGTGCCGCCCATGCCGCTCGATGCCGAATATCCGATGTTCTTCATCTACACCTCGGGCTCGACGGGCAAGCCCAAGGGCGTGGTCCATGTCCATGGCTACACCGCGGGCATCGCCCACACGATGGCGGTCGCGTTCGACGCCCGGCCCGGAGACACGCTGTTCGTCGTCGCCGACCCGGGCTGGATCACCGGCCAGAGCTATCTCATCTCGGCGCCGCTCCTCACCCGGGTGACGACGCTGGTGGCCGAAGGCTCGCCGGTCTTCCCCCACGCCGGCCGCTTCGCTGCGATGATCGAGCGCCACGGGGTCACCATCTTCAAGGCCGGCGTGACCTTCCTCAAGTCGATCATGGCAGATCCGGCCAACCTCGCCGATCTCCGCCGCCACGATCTCTCCCGCCTGAGGGTCGCGACCTTCTGCGCCGAGCCGACCTCGCCAGCCGTGCAGGCCTTCGGCATGGCCGAAGTCACGCCCTGGTACATCAACAGCTACTGGGCAACCGAGCATGGCGGGATCGCCTTCACCCACATGTTCGGCAATGCCGATTTCCCGCTTCGCGCCGATGCCCACACCTGGGCCCTGCCGTGGATCGTGGGCGACGTGTTCGTCGAGGATCCCGAGGGGCAGGGCGTCCCGCTGCCGTTCCCGCGCACGGACGCTGGCGGCGCCCCGTTCCGCCGTGCCGAGGATGGCGAGCGCGGCGAGATCGTGCTCGCGATGCCCTACCCCTATCTCGCCCGCACCGTCTGGGGCGATGCCGCCAACTTCCGGGTCGAGGATGGCCGGGTCGCCTCCGGCTGGAAGGGTGACTCCGAGCGCTGGGCCGGCAACTACTGGACCCGCTGGAAGGGCGGCTACGCCTACACCCAGGGCGATTTCGCCATCCGCCATGCCGATGGCAGCTTCTCGCTCCATGGCCGGTCCGACGATGTCATCAACGTCTCGGGCCATCGCATGGGCACCGAGGAGATCGAGGGCGCGATCCTGCGCGACAAGGCGCTCGACCCGGATTCGCCCGTCGGCAACGTGCTCGTGGTCGGCGCGCCCCACCGCGAGAAGGGGCTGACCCCGCTCGCCTTCGTGGTGCCAGCGCCCGGACGCAAGCTCACCCACGAGGACAGGAAGCGGCTCATCGAACTGGTCCGCAGCGAGAAGGGTGCGGTCGCCGTGCCCCAGGATTTCCTCGAAGTCTCGCAATTCCCCGAGACCCGGTCGGGCAAATATATGCGGCGCATGGTGCGCGCGCTGGTCGAGGGCGGCGACATCGGCGATGCGACCACGCTCCGAAACCCGGAAAGCCTCGCCGAGCTCAGCGCCGCCATCACGGCATGGCAGCGCCGCCAGCAGCTCTCCGACGAGCAGCAGATCTTCGAGCGCTACCGCTATTTCCGGATCCAGTACAATCTGGTTGCCGGCCGCAAGGTGGCAACCGTCACCGTCACCAACCCGCCGGTCAATGCGCTCAACGAGCGGGCGATCGACGAGCTGGTCATCGTCGTCGAGCATCTGGCCCGCAACGACGAGGTCGCGGCCATCGTCTTCACCGGCGAGGGGAGCGCCTCGTTCGTCGCCGGTGCCGATATCCGCCAGATGCTCGACGAGATCCACGATGTCGAGGAAGCCCGGGTCCTTCCCAACAACGCCCAGCTGGCGTTCGCGAAGATCGAGCAGATGGGCAAGCCCTGCATTGCTGCCATCCAGGGCGTGGCGCTCGGCGGGGGCATGGAGTTTGCGCTCGCCTGCCACTACCGGGTGGCGGAACCCACCGCGCGTTTCGGCCAGCCGGAAATCCGGCTCCGCCTGCTGCCAGGCTATGGCGGCACCCAGCGGCTGCCGCGTCTGCTCGCCGAGCGGCGCGGAACGGCAGGTCTCGTTGACGCGCTCGAGCTCATTCTCGGCGGCCGGAGCGTCGATGCCGGGGCAGCGCTGGCCATGGGCATCATCGAGGAGCTGGTCGAAGGCGCCGACGATGCGCTCTCGCGCGCCCACGCGCTGGTGCGCGAGCTTCTTGCCGATGGCGAGGCGAGCGCGCTCGGGGCGGCCTTTGCCGAGCGCCGGGCGATGACGGCGCGCTGGGACGCGCCAGCGGCGACCGCCGATCTCGACGCTGCCGAGGCGGACCCGCACATTGCCCGCATCCTCCGCCAGCTCGACTGGGCCGGGCGCGGCGAGGCCGGTGCGAGGGCGCGCGATGCCATCCGCACGGGCTGGCGCGAGGGGATGGCGGCCGGGCTTGCCGCCGAGGCGCGCCACTTCGCCGAGGCGATCGTCGACCCGGACGGCGGCAAGACCGGGATCCGCCAGTTCGTCGAGAAAGTGAGCCCGCCGCTCCCGGTCAGGCGCGACGGCGTCTATGACTATGAGGCGCAGAAGGCGCGCGCCGAGGCGCTCGCGGCCGAGGGGAAGCTGCTGGCAGTCGGTGCGCCCTTCTTTCCCGGCGTGACACCTGTGCCGCCGTTCCAGCTGGCCCATGGCATCGCCCGCGACCCCGAGACGGGTGCGCCGCGCTTCGGCCCGCCGGCTACCCATGAACGCGAAATCGTGGTGCCGGTGCCCGAGCCTGGCCCGACCGAAGCGCTGGTCTACATGCTCACCTCGGAGGTGAACTTCAACGACATCTGGGCGCTGACCGGCATTCCCGTCTCCCCCTTCGACAACCATGAGGAGGATTTCCAGACCACGGGCTCGGGCGGGATCGGCCTCGTCGCCCGGCTCGGCAGCGACGTGAAGGCGGAAGGCCGGCTCAAGGTCGGCGACCTTGTCGCAGTCTATTCCGGGACCAACGATCTGCTCTCGCCCATGGTCGGGCTCGACCCGATGTTCGCCGATTTCGCGATCCAGGGCTATGAGACCGAAACTGGGAGCCACGCCCAGTTCCTGAAGGTGCAGGCGCCCCAGCTCCACCATGTGCCGGGTGACCTGACCCTCGAGCAGGCCGGAAGCTACATCCTGAACCTTGGCACGGTGGCGCGCTGCCTGTTCACGACGCTCAGGATCCAGCCCGACCGGACCATCTTCGTCGAGGGGTCGGCGACCGGAACCGGGCTCGATGCGCTGAAGTCGGCGATCCGCACCGGGCTTCACGCAACCGGTCTCGTCTCCTCGGACGAACGCGCCGCCTTCGTGGTGGGGCAGGGTGCGGTGGGTGCGATCAACCGGCGCGACCCGCGCTGGGCCGCGGCCTTCACGCCCGTGCCCGAAGACCCTGCCCAATGGGCGGCGTGGGAGGCCGCCGGCGCCCCCATCGTCGAGGCGATGCGGGCGATGAACGGCGGCCGCCTTGCCGACTATGCCGTGAGCCACGCCGGCGAGACCGCCTTCCCGCGCACCTTCCAGCTTCTGGAAGAGGGCGGCCGGCTCGCCTTCTACGGCGCCTCATCCGGCTATCATTTCTCGTTCATGGGGAAACCCGGCCGGGCCGCACCCGAGGAGATGCTGCGCCGGGCCGAGGCCCGCGGCGGCGAAGCGCTTCTCATCTATTATGGCACCCCCGGCGGCGCGCTGCTCGACGATGTCGGTCTCGAGATGATCGAGGCGGCGCGGCGCTTCTCGCTCCGTACCGTGGTTGCAACCGCAACCGAGGGCCAGCGCGCCTTCCTCGCCGGCCTCGGGCTCGAGGATGCGGTCGAGGGTCTCGTCAGCCTCGAGGACATCGCCCGGCGCAATGGCGCTGCCTTCCACTGGCCCGAGACCATGCCGCGACTCCCCGATGCCAGGGTCGACATCGAGCGGTTCAGGGCCGGCGTGCGCGATTACCAGGAGCGCACGCTGAAGCCGTTCGGCAACGCCATCGGCCGGATCTATTGCGAAGAGGTCCATCACGAAATCTTCGGGGCTTATGATGAAGCGGTCCAAACTAACTTGAGTCAAACCCTGACCCAGGGGAACGACCGGTGTCGATTCTCGATTTATTATCGTCCGGCCAACAAAGTGCCTTCGCCGGACTGGGCGGTCGAATACGAGAAAAAATTGACTTCAGACACTTGAGCAGGAATTACGAACAAAGACCATACCTCGAAAGATCTGGCTTTGAACTTAATTTTTAAAGG
>CALLWN010000051.1 GCA_938016505.1 uncultured Sphingomonadaceae bacterium | reverse complement strand
CGCGTCGTCCGGCTGGCCCCGTGACGGTGCGCTACCGGGCGGGGATGGCCGCGGCCTGGAATGGCCTGCCCGAGGCGCTGCGGCTCGCGGTGCTGCGGGCCGCAGGACCTCTCCATGCCAATCGGGACGGCGCCGGCGATGCCGGCCTGCCCGGGGTGGTCTGCCAGCTCCTGGCGCCGTGGCGCCGGCTGCGTCTCGCGTGAAAGGGGGGGGTCATGACGGCGGAGATTGCCGGACGGCTGAAGCAACGCGTGAGGCTGGAGCAGAAGGTGCCGACGCCCGATGGGGCCGGGGGATCGCTCGATGTGTGGCGGACTGTCGGGGAGCATTGGGCCGAGATGCGGCCGGTTGACTCGGTCAACATGTCGGCGGTGGTCGCCGACACGCGGGTCACTGCGCGCCGTTGGCGGGTGCTGATGCGTGGCGGGATCGAGGTGGCGCTGGGGATGCGGCTTTCGTGGCGGGGGCTGGACCTCAGGGTGACCGGGATCGACCGGGACCCGCAGATGCCGGACCGGATGACGGTTGTCGCCGAGGAGTTCGGCGCCTGACCTTCGCTTCGGCGGACAGGAGATGGACAATGGATGCAAGCCTGCGGCTCCAGCGCCTGCTGGTGGCGGCGCTCGAAGGCTATCCGCCGCTGGCGGCCGCGGGGATCGCCGTGCACGATGGGCCTCCAGCCGATGCCCGGCCGCCCTTCATCGGGCTGGGGCCCGATGTCGTGGTGCCGTGGCGATGGAAGGATGGCGGGGGCGAGGAGCATCGGCTGACCGTGTCGGCCTGGCTGGGCCGGGACAGCATGGCGGGGGCGAAGGCCCTGATGGCCCGGATCGAGGAGGCGGTGCTTGCCATGCCGAGGGCAGGTGAGGGGCTGCGTGTCGTCGGGTTGCGGCTCGCGCGCGCCCAGGTGCGGCGCAATCCGAAGAGCTGGACCGAGGGCCGGCTCGAATTCATCGCGCGAACCATCAAGGAGTGAATGTCATGGCAGTCGAGAGCGGCGCAGCATTTCTTCTGAAGCTGTCGGACAATGGCGAGCCCGAGCAGTTCCGCACGGTTGCGGGCCTCAGGACGACGCAACTGAGCATTTCTTCGCAGCAGGTGGTGGTGACGAACAAGGGTTCGGGCGGCTGGCGCGAGCTGCTTGGGGGCGCGGGGGTTCGCTCGGTCTCGATTTCAGGCGCCGGGGTCTTTACCGGTTCGGACGCCGAGATGCAGCTGAAGGCGCGCGCGCTGACCGGCGCGCTCGACCGCTATGAGGTGAGTTTCGAGGGTGGCGAGCGGCTGCGCGGGACCTTTCTGGTGAGCCGGCTGGACTATGCCGGAGATTTCAACGGCGAGCGGAGCTACACGCTTGCTCTGGAAAGCTCCGGGCCGGTGGAGGCGCTGTGAGCGGCCGCAGCATGGCAAACCCGGTGCGTGGCGAGATCGAACTTCGGCTCGGCGACCGGGCCTTGTGCCTGCGGCCAAGCTTTGCGGCGCTGGTGAGGGCCGAAGCCGAACTGGGGAGCCTGCCGAAGCTTGTCGAGCGAGCCGCGGCAGGCGATGTCCGGATTGCGGACGCGGTGGCGCTGTTCTGGCACTGCCGCCACGGCGAGACTGGTGACGCGGACCGTGAGCGGTTCGAGGAGGACGTGGCGATCGCCGGGCTTCAGCAGATCCTGGCGGCCTATCGTGCACTTCTTGCAGCAATCTTTTCAGGCTGTGCGCGGGCGTGACCAGTTTTGCGGAATTCGCGGGGCTTGCCGCGCGCGTGGCGACCGGAGTGCTCGGCTGGTCGCCCGACCAGTTCTGGAGCGCGACGCTCGCCGATCTCAGGCTGGCGATCGAAGGGAGGTTCGGGACGAGCCCGGCAGCGGGCATGGCTGCCGAGCTCGAGCGACTGATGCGGGAGTTTCCAGATGCGTGACGGGTTCGATGAGGTTTCGGTTTCAGTGCGCGCCGACATGGACGCGTTTCAGCGCGACCTTTCGGAGATGCGCCAGTCGCTCGAGACGACGCTTGGCGCAGGCGCCGACGCCGCCGGCCGGGGAATCGAGGCGGCACTGGCCAGGGCAGCCCGGGGGGGGCGCCTCGAGTTCGAGGAGCTGGCGAAGGTGGCGGCGCGCGCGCTTGGCGAGATTGCGGCTGCCGCCCTGAAGATCGAGTTTGGTGGCGTCGGTGGCGGCGGGCTCGGCGGGCTTCTTGCCGGTCTTGCCGGTGGCGCTGGCCTGCCCGGGCGGGCGACCGGCGGGCCAGTGGGGCCGGGCCGCGCCTATCTTGTCGGCGAGAGGGGACCGGAGATGTTCGTTCCGACCTCGAGCGGCCGGATCGAGACCGGACGCGGGATGGGGACGCAGGTCGTGAACCTCTCCGTGCATCTGGGTGGGGCGACGCGCGGGAACCCGACGGTCATGGCGCAGACGGGCACCCAGGTTGCGCGCGCGGTCAGGCGCGCGCTCGCGCGCGCGGAGCAGTGAGACCGTGGCCTATCATTTTGCAATTGGCTCCGATCCGGTCCGGCAGGATGCGGTCAGACGGTTTGCGCCGAGGCTGTGGACGGTGGACTTTCCGCGGCCGATGATGGCCGCGCTGACCAACCCGGCGCCGCGCACGATCCGCGTTGACCTTGCGTTTCTGGCGCGGCGCGACCTCGCGGGACTGATCTGGGAGTCGGAGGATCGCTGGTCGCACCCGGTGTGCGCCTATCGGACCATTCGCGACTATGGCGGTTGCACCCTTGCGTTCGACTGGGTCGCAGGGCCGGGGATGCGGCCGCTGGATGCGGTCAACGGGCCGACGCTGACGGTCGAGGGGCGCGATGCGGCCGGGAATCCGCGGACCTGGTATGTGCGGTTGTGGAACTACGCGGAAGGCACGCCGACCAGCGCGCGGATACGCCTTGCGATGAGCGCGCTCGATGCCGGCTTCCTGCTGCCGGCCGAGGCGGACCGGGTCTACCCGCATGACATCGACCGGATGTTCATTTCGCTGATGCCGAACGGGCACGCCGATGCCGACGGGCCGCTGGATGCGCCGGTCGAGACCTGGGTGGAGCTGCGGAACATTGACGTATCAGGCGCCAACGCGTCGATCCCGGTGAATGACGCGTTCCTGCCCGAGCATGATCTCAGGATGGCGAGCGGGTACGACGACAGCTACAACCAGGCGCCCGAGCGGCTGGTCGATCAGTGGCTGGCGCTGGGCTACCGCACGATCGTCACCCACTATGTCGGGATGAGCCACTACCCGGCGCTGGCCTGGGATGGCGCGCGCTATGTTGCCGACCCGGCACGCGACATGAACGGCCCGGCGCGGGCGTGGCACCTTGCCTTTGCGCGCGCGCTTGCCGCCCACCGGTTCGATCTCGTCCAGTCGCTCTCCTACGAGCTGTTCGATGCCTATGCGCCGTCAGGCTGGGTGCAGCGCAAGGCGAACGGTGAGCGTGGGCTGACCGGATGGGATCCGCCTTCGGCGCTGCTTTCGCCGACCAACGGCGAGGCGATGGCCTGGCTGGGGCGGGTCGCGGCCGGCTTCATGGGGATCGCCAGGGAGGCCGGGCTTCGCCCGTGGTTCCAGGTTGGCGAGCCCTGGTGGTGGGTGGGGCCCGATCATCGGCCCTGCTTCTACGATGCAGCGACGGTTGCCGCCCATGTTGCCGACAGGGGCGCCGCGCCGCCTGCGATCGATGACATCAGGGGGCCGAAGTCTCCGGTCGAACACGCGTTTCTCGACTGGCTTGGGGAGCGTCTCGCAGCCTCCACGGCAACGCTGGTTGCGGCAGCAAGGGCCGCAGGGGGCGAGGGCTTCCGGAGCTTCCTGCTGTTCTTCTCGCCCCAGGTGCTGGACCCGGAGGCGCCTGATCTCATCAGGGCGAACATGCCAGCGGGCTGGGCACGGCCGGCATTTGATGTGCTCCAGCTTGAGGACTATGACCTTGTTGTCGAGGGCGACCAGCATCTGCGCGCGCGCGGCTGGCAAGAGGTCTCGCTTCGGCTGGGCTACCCTCTGGCTGAACTCCAATATTTCGCTGGCTTCGTGCTCCGGGCGGGGGATGCGCGCGTGCAGAGGCCGCGGATCATGGCGGCTGCAGCAGATGGGCGGCGACGGGGTGCGGCAGAGGTGTTCGTGTGGGCCTGGCCGCAGGTGCAGCGCGATGCGCTCGTCTTTCACGGCCGTCTCGAGGAGGAAACCATGGAAGCGTTCCACGACGTCCGCTTTCCGCTGGCGATCGGCTTCGACGCTGTCGGTGGCCCCGAGTTCCTGACGGAGGTCGCTGTCCTGGCGTCGGGCTTCGAGCGTCGCAACATCATGTGGCAGCAGCCGCTCATGCGCTTCGACGCGGGGCTGGGGGTTCGGTCCGAGGAGGATCTGCGGGAGCTTGTCCGGTTTTTCCGCGCGAGACATGGTCAGGCGTTCGGATTTCGCTTCGAGGATCCTCTGGACAACAGTTCGGCCGTTGATGGGGGGCCCCCTGGGCCGGCCGATCAGTTGATCGGGATCGGCGACGGGCTCACGGTGCGATTTCCGATCGTCAAGGTCTACGACCCGGACCTCGCGGAGTTCCCGCGGCGGATCACGCGCCCGGTCGCGGGGAGCGTGCGGGTGGCGGTCGGCGGGAGCGAACGGGTCGCTGGCTGGAGCCTGCAGCCTGGAGGCTTCATTGCGTTCGAGACCCCGCCAGGCGCGGGCGAAGAGGTGCGCTGCGGCTTCCGGTTCGATGTCCCGGTCCGGTTTGCCGTGGACCGGCTGGACATCTCCATGTCGGGTTTTCGATCTGGGGAAGTGCCCTCGGTGCCGCTGGTCGAGATCAGGGAGACGCCGCGGTGAGCGAGCGGCTGTTTCCGGACGGGCTTGGCAGCCTGTGCCTCTGCTGGAAGATCATGCGGCTCGACGGGGTGGTCCTCGGCTTCACCAGCCATGATCAGGCGATCGTGCGGGACGGGCTGACCTATGAGCCGAACGCGGGCATGACACCGTCTGCCATTCAGACCTCGGCCAGTTTCGAGGCGGACAGCATGGCGATTGACGGCTTCCTCGAATCGAGCCGGATCTCCGAGGAGGATTTGCGCCTTGGCAGGTGGGACGGTGCCACGCTTCGGGTCTTTGCCTGCGACTGGCGGCGGCCCGAGCGACCCGACATCTTTCTGATGGAGGGACGGATCGGGGACGTCCGGCGGATCGGTCTTGGCAGTGGCGGGCAGTTCCAGATGGAATTGCTGGCGCCGGTCGCGCTGCTTGCCCGGCGGCGGGTTCTCGGTGTGTCGCCGACATGTCGTGCCGAACTTGGCGACCTCGTCTGCGGCGTCGACATGGCGGGCCGGTCGGTCGAGCTCGACCTTGTGGCGCACGGCCCCTTTCTTCTCCGGGCGGCGGGTCCGATCGAGAATGGCTCGCGATACGTGCTCGGGCGCCTGCGCGTGCTGAGTGGGCGCCTGACCGGCCTCGAGGGACGCGTTGCGTCGGTCGAGGGTGCCGAAATTGCGATCACGGCGGACTTCGATCTTGCAGCGGGCGAGCCCCTGCGGGTCCGGCTTTGGGAGGGATGCGACAAGACCCTTGCGACCTGCAGCGGCCGGTTCGCGAATGCCGCGTCGTTCGATGGCGAGCCGCATCTTCCGGGCAATGACGCGCTCGTCCGCTATGGCGTGGGCTGATGCGATGGAGCCTCGATTTGGCGAGAGGGTTGCCCTCGCCGCGCGATCGCTCGTTGGCACACCGTTCCGGCCGCAGGGCTGCGGAAGATCGGGTGTGGACTGCGTGGGGCTGGTGCTGCTTGCAATGGCGCAGGCAGGCCGGGAGCTTCGTCTCGAGCAGACCTACCGCTTGCGGTTCAACGCTCGTGCGGATGCGGAGGCAAGGCTGCGCGAGTTCGGCTTTGTGCCCGTTCGGCCTGCCGACCGCCAGATTGGCGACATTGTGCTGGCCGAGCAAGCACCTGGTCAGCTTCACTTCGGTATCGTGACACGCGCCGGGCTGGTTGAGGCGCACGCAGCGTTGCGCCGCGTCGTCGAACGCCCGTGGCGCGCCGATGACAATATCGTGTCGATCTGGCGCGCCGAGTGAGGAGCTCTGGATGGGATCGGTCATCTTTTCCACGATCGGGCAGGCGGTTGCCGGTCCGCTCGGGGGTGCTGCCGGCGCCATGGCCGGGTCGGCGTTCGACTCCGCGCTCGGTGGTCGGAATCGCCGCTACCGGGTGCCGGAGTTCCGGGCGCCGACATCGGCATATGGCGACCCGGTGCCGGAGATTTTTGGGGTCTCGCGGGTGTCTGGCGTGCTCATCTGGGCGCTGCCATTCGCGCGATCGGGCCGGACCAAGGGTGGCAGTTCTGACCGGTCGGCCTACACGGCATCGTTTGCGATTGCGCTGTCGGCCCGGCCGATCGATCGCGTTGGCCGCGTCTGGGCCGATGGTCGCCTGATTCGGAGCGCCGACGGTGTCTTCGGACTGGACTGCACGATGCGGGTGCATCGCGGCGTGGCAGACCAGGAGGTCGATCCGCTGATCGTTGCCGCGGAAGGCCTCGCGACCTGCCCGGCCTACCGGCGGTTGGCCTATGTCGTTTTCGAGGATTTCTCCCTTGCCACGTTCGGGAACCGGATTCCCGCACTCAGCTTCGAAGTCATCGCTGACGCGGGCGAGCCTGCAGCCGACAAATGGTTCGAGGAGCATCTGCGCCGCTCCGGCCTTTCCGGCGCGCGGTGCGAGGCCAGCGTGGTGCTCCGCGGATTCGCGGCACTTGGCCCCACGGCGCGTGACGATGCACAGGCACTCGGCGATTTTTTGCGGATCCAGCCCGCAGCTTCTGGCGAAGGTGTTCAGGTCAGACGGTCGGGACGCGTCTGGACCATTCCCGAAGAGGAGCTGGGCGCCCGGCGGCCGACAGAAGCCGGGGCTGACGGACCGAAGCCGAGGACCGCGGCGTTCTCCGAGCGGGTTGCAGCGACTGTGGTCAGCTATCTCGATCCGGACCGGGACTATCAGCGGGGGAGCCAGCAGTTCGGGGCGTCGGCGGCGAGCCGGGTGCTTGACCTTTCTGGACCATTCACTGCGACGTCTGCCGACGCACTTGCATGCGCGCGGACAGCCTATCTCGATGCGACGGCTGCCGTGGAGCGCCTCGAACTGGCGCTCTCCTGGGAATGGCTCGCGGTTGCGCCCAACGACATCGTCCAGGTCGCCGGTGATCGGCGGGTGTGGCGGGTGGTCGAGCGGCTGGTCGAGGCGGCGCTGGTGCGGCTTCGGTGCGAGGCGATTGCCGAGCCGCCCGACGCACCTCTGGCAAGCGACCCCGGCCGACTGCTGCCGCCGCCTGTCGAGCGGATTGTGCCCACGCGGCTTGTCGTCGTCGAACCGCCAGTTGGCTGGGCGGCTGCCGATGGGCCTTCCCTCCAGCTGTTCGCGCTTGCTGCGGAGGGGTGGAACGAGGCGTCGATCGGCTGGGCGGCGGATGGCGACGACCAGTTTGCGCCCGCCGGTGCCCTGCGCTTCGGTGTGGCGAGCGGCGCGCTTCTCGCGCCGCTGGCAGAGGGGCCTGCAACCGTGTGGGACGAGGCGAACCGGATGGTGCTTCGCGTCGACGCCGGGGCCGACGATCTGGTGTCCCGATCGATGCTGGCCATTGTGAACGGCGCCAATCTCATCCGTGTGGGCGACGAACTGATCCAGTTCCGCGTGGCGCGGCTGGTTGAAGACGATCACTACATTCTTGAGGGTCTCCTGAGAGGCCGGCTCGGCACGAGGCCGGAAGCCCATCCTGCCGGCCGGGCCTGGCACCTTGTGGTTCCGTGGGCTGCAGTCTCGCTGGCGGTGCAGCCTGGCTGGGTGGGCAAGGTCATTCAGCTGCAAGCGGCAGGTACCGGCGACCCGGTCGGCGGAACGCTCCTCCAGCATCCGATTGCGGGCAGCGGGAGCGCGCCCCTTGCACCATGTCATGTGAGGCTGGAACGCGGTGGGCACGCCGGGCTGCGCATCCGCTGGACGGCCAGGGACCGGGCCACTGCCGACTGGAGTGGAACGACGCCACCGGATCTGCGCTGGTATCGCATCCTTTTGCGCTGGAATGGGGCGAGCGTTCCGCAACCTTACCCGCTGCGGATCGTCGGAGACCAGCTCGACCTTCCAGCCGAAGTGACTGGCGAGATCATGGCGGCCGGCGGCCGGGTCTGGTGCGAGATCCTTGCGGAAGGGGATGGCCCAGCCATCCTCCGTTCCACCGGAGAACGCGAGCTCGCGGTCTGATCGCGGCAAACCCCTGGAACCAGGAGATCCTCGATGGAAACAACCGGACGCTTTGGATTGCCCTTGCTGGTCTTCGGACAGGGGCAGAAGGATGTGACGCACAATGAGGCCGTGATGGCGATCGACTGTCTTCTGCACCTTCATGTGGAAGGTGCAGGTTTGGAGCGGCCGCCTGCCAGCCCGCAACCCGGATCGGCGTGGTTGGTGGGAGCGCCAGCCGAGGATGCGTGGGTTGGCCAGGAGGGCCGGATTGCCTGCTACACGTCGGCGGGCTGGCGGTTTTTCACGCCAGCGACCGGTCTCGCCGTGTGGAATGCCGAGCTCGGCCGGTCTCAACGCTTCGATGGCGTGGCATGGCGCCTCGACCCCAAGCCGGCCCTCGTGGTGCCGCCCGCGCCGTCTGCAGAGGGCGGGTCTGTCGTCGACGCCGAGGCCCGCGCGGCGATTGCGTCCGTGGTCGAGCGCCTTCGTGATCTTGGTTTCTTTGCGGGAGGATGACAGGCACGAGGCGGTCAACCTGTTGCCAGGCCGTCACAGCTGATCCCCTGTTCGCGCTTGCCTTTGCATGGACTCCTCGGCTAGATGCC
>CALLWN010000050.1 GCA_938016505.1 uncultured Sphingomonadaceae bacterium | reverse complement strand
TCCTCGGTAGCTCAGCGGTAGAGCATCCGACTGTTAATCGGACGGCCGTAGGTTCGAATCCTACCCGAGGAGCCAGCGGCCGCCCCCAACCGGCCTCGGGAACCGCCGGCCAACCCCAGGGCCGCGCACGGCGCGCGAAGGCCCGCCACCGGGCAGGTCGACGAAACACCTGCCTCGCCCCGGTCCCGGCGCGGATCGGGCTGGTCCGGCCGCGGCGATGCCAGCGCCTGGGGCACGCCGATGCCAGCGCCTCGGGCGCGGCCTCGTCAGCGTCGCAGATAGTCCTCCGGCAACGGCGGGATGCGGGCAGCGACAACCTGCCCGAGGCGGCGGCTGATGCCGTAGATGACGCGCTGTCCGGCGCGCACCGACCGGTCCCACGCCCAACCCTGGCCTTCGATCGGCACGGCGATGCTGGTCACATGCTCGAGCAGCACGCCCTGCCGCGGCAGCCGCAGCACATGAAGTTCGGGCGCATCATGGCCGGTTGCATAGAGCAGCCCATCGTCCCCCCAGTCACCGCACGAGCAGGAACTGACACCCCATGTCGCGATCACGCTCGGCGGGAACAGCCACGACTGCAGCATCTGCCACCGATCGTCGAACTGGCCGAGATGCGTCCAGCGCTGGTCGAAGCCAGGCGTGGTGCCCTGATCGTTGTAATTTGCAAAACAGGCCCACCAGAACCCCCGATGCCGCACCGCCCAGGTGAGCGATCCCAGTCGGACCCCAAGACTGTGTGACTTCAGGGGCGCCAGCGTTCGGGCGTCGTGGATCTCGATCGAACTGGCCATCGGCAGCTGGGGAAAGTTGGAATGGGCCAGCACCAGCCGCCCGCGATCGACATGGCCCGCATTGAAATGGACGATCGGCCCGTCGACCGGGCTGCGCCACTCGGCGACCCGCACGCCATCGGCCTTGCGATGCCTGAACAGCGTGCGATTGCCAATGCCATAGAAATGCCCGTCATCGACGGCTGCCCCCTGGTTTGCCTCCGGCACGTCCCAGCGGCCGATTTCCTCGGCTGCCAGCCCCCGTGCCGGAACGGCCCCCGGCCGGGCCGGCTCCCGGGCATCGGGCACGGCGAGCGCTGCCTTCGCCGGAATCGCGATCGCAGCGCTGGCAATGATCTGGCGGCGGGTCAGAACCGGCGGCATCAGAAGAACTTCACGATCTCGAAGCTCCACGTCCGTCCGGCCAGCAGCGATTGGCTCACGCTCGGATCGTAGCCGAATGCGTCCGAGGCAAGCGGCGGCTCCGCATTTGTCAGGTTCGAAATCTGCAGGCGGAACCGCGTGTCGCGGAGCCAGGCCGGCGCCTCGCCATCGACCCGGTAGGCCAGCGACAGGTTGACCGTCGTCACCGGGTCGATGACCAGCCGATAGAGGGTGCGCCCAGCCGTCTCGAACGGTTCGATATATTTCGGTCGCCCGAGGCTTTCATAGATCGCCTCGGTCGTGGTGGCGCCGCCGTCATGGGTCTTGCCGACATGGTAGATGCCGACACCGGCGTTCCACGGCCCGAGATCCCAGTTGATCGTGCTGGTGCTGCGCCACTTGGCAGCGCCATTGGCATAGAGTTCGTTGTTCTCGACCGGCGGCAGGTTGGCCGGGGCGAGCAGGTTGCGCGCCCGGCCCAGATAGCTCCATTCCGAGCCGATCACCAGCCGGCCCCACGGCTGCCGGGGCGTGCCGTACCGCAGCCCGAAATCGATGCCCCTGTGATCGCTGGACGCAAGGTTGATGAACGGTCGATAGCGGGCGAAGATCCGGCCCGCAGGCGCTGCGGGGGCGTTGGGGTTGGCAGCATTGTAGGCCGCAAACGCTGCGCGGTCCTCCGGGGTCAGCGGAAACCGTTCGACATCGGGGTCGCCCTTGTAGGCCGCGCCGGAGCCGATGTCGATCTGGTCGGCCGGAACGCCGGCGGCAATCTGCTGCCGGGTGAATTCCCGCAGCAGGGCGGCGTCGCTGGCGTCGATCTGCGCCACGCTGCGCTGGCCCAGCAGGTTGGTGCGCCTGATCCGCCACGCATCGGCGGTCAGGCTGAGGCCGCGCACCCCCGGAACCTCGACCACCAGGCCGTATGTGCTGCCCCGCGAATCCTGGGGCTTCAGATCGGGGTTGCCGCCGAAATAGGTGCGCTTGACATAGGGGCCTTCGTTCAGGAACGGGTTGCGGTAGGAGTCGATGTCGCCTGCGCCGGCGGTGATGGTCCAGCGCGGGCTGGTGTAGAGCGCCGCGAGGCTCGGCGCCATGAACCCTTCATTGTAGGATCCGCGCAGCATCAGCCAGGAAACCGGCCGCCAGTTGCCTCCAACCTTCGGCTTCACCGTTTCGCCGAAATCGCTGTAGCTTTCGAACCGGCCCGAGGCCGTCACGTCCAGGCTGTAGACCAGCGGCACCCCGCGTTCCGGCGTGACCAGCGGCAGCAGAACCTCGGCATAGACGCTCGTCACGTTGCGGCGGCCGAACACGTCCGGACGCGGCGGGTGCAACAGGAAGTCGTTGTTCAGCGGGTCCAGCCCCGACGATGGCGGATTTTCTCCGCTGAACGGCGGTCGCACATCGCGCAGCCGTTCTTCCCGATACTCGACGCCAACCGCAGTCTTGACCTCGATCTTCCGCAGCGTGACGAGAGTGCCCGATGCCCGCAGGTCGGCGCTTGCAATCGAACTGCTGGCGCTGCGCGCGAACACGTCGGAGAAACTGTCCACGACCGCCTGCGGGTTGGTGTAGGGCTGGTCGGCGACGACTGCTCCGCCCGCCACGCGGAAGGTGTAACCGAACGGGTTGAACCCAGTGCCATCCGTGCGCCTGATCGCCGCCTGCAGCAGGCTTTCGCGCACGTCGGGGAAGGCGCGATCCGTGCCGCGGACTTCGTTGTAGAACAGCGAGCCGTTCCATTCGAAGGTCGGCCCGATCGACCCGCGCAGGCCAGCCGCGATGCGGTAGACATCGGCCCTGGTCCTGATGTCTTCGGGCGCGAGGTCGCGGATCGTCATCTGGGTGAAGCTCACCGTCCGGGGCGTGCCCACGAGGCGCGGGGTTCCGTCCGGGTTGGGCGCGCCCGAAGGGTCGTAGAAGCGCGAACCAAAGGGATTGAACGGGCTGTCGACCGGCATCACCATCAGGGCATCGGAGGTCGGCGCGTTCAGCGCGAGGGGCTGGCGCCGCATCAGCGATTCCGAGTGATAATAGCCAAGCTCGGTGAACGCGGTCACGTTGGCGGCAAGATCCCACTCCGCCGTCACATTGGCGTTGACCCGCCACGTCCGCGGCGAGGCAAAGCCGAACTGGTTCAGATCGAGAAAGAACTCCGGGTTGTTGGCCCGGCTGGGCGCCACCGTCGTGAGGGTCGGCACGCCGTTGACCGGCCGGAAATAATTGTTCGCAGTCGATGTGCCCACGCGGAAGGTCGGCCAGTATCCGCGCGCCGTCCGCCCGTCGAACGGGCCACCGAAGCTGTTGAAGGGCGGCGGCGCCCGGTCGACGTTCAGCGACGACCGGCTGAACTCGCGCTGGGTCAGCAGCGTCTCATCGCGCTGCAGCCCCTCGATCGTGCCATAGATCCGCCCGCGCTTGCCGCCAAACCGGGTCCCGAAGGTCATCGCACCCTGCCAGCTCTGGCCGCCGCCGGCTTCCGGGGCCGCGAAGCGGATGCGCGCCTCCAGCCCCTCGAAATCGCGCCGCAGGATATAGTTGATCACGCCTGCCACCGCGTCGGAACCGTAGATCGACGAGGCGCCATCGCGCAGTACCTCGATCCGTTCGATGCCCTGCGTCGGCAGATGGTTGATGTTCACCGCCTGCGAGAGGCCCGCAGTGAACGGGTTGATCGCGAGGCGCCGGCCGTTGAGCAGGATCAGCGTTGCCGGCGCCCCGAGGTTGCGCAGATTGAGGTTGGCATTGTCGCCGCGCGCGCCAGACGAGCCCAGCCGAGTCTCGTTTTCCGGCAGGTTGGTCACGGAGGGCAGCGAGGTCAGCAGGTCGGCTGGCAGAAGGCCGCCGCGCAGGTCGATCGCCTGCTCATCGATCACCGTGACCGGGACAGTGGTTTCGGCATCGGCGCGGCGGATCCGCGTTCCGGTCACGATGATCGGTGCAGCTTCGATCTCCGCCACCCGGGCAGCTGCTGCGACCATGTTCCCCCGGGCCTGGTCCCCCTGGGCTTGCGCAATGGCGGCTCCCTCCATCGCGATCGCCGCACCGACCGTTGCCAGCCAATGCACCTTCCGTCCCACGCCACCCGTCATTGTTGCGCCCCTTGACCCGGTCTGCCCACGGGCCGTGGCGCCTAATGCCCCCGGATGACGGTTCGGGGAAATATTCATGATCCTTTCATGACGGGAACCCGGTGCGCCAGACGGACCGGGGGCATGCCTTGTCATGCCGGATGAACTGATTGTTGCGCAAGGCGAGCCCTGCCCGGCAACCGGAGGATGCAGGCCCGCGAAGGCGGGCCGGCCGAGACCGCGGGCCTCGCAACATGGCTGCAGCCGCAGTGATGCAGCGGTCCGACAGCCCTTCCGAAGACACCGGGCCGAACGCGCCGACCTGCTGAGCTGGCGCGGGGATCACGGGCAGGAAGACGACGAAAGGCCAAGCCCTCGATCGGATGGCAGGCCCCTGCGCCGGGGAGGTTCTCCGGGGCAGGCGATGGTCGAACCCGCTCGCCACCGCCGGTCGATCCCGGCGCCGCGATCGGGGGCAGCAAAGTCCCCAGCTCGGTCCGCGAGGGGAAACCGCCCGACCCCGGCAAGCTGCCCCCGGCAACCTGCCCCCGGCAACCCGACCCCGGTCGCCCGGCGGGCGGCGTCGCCCTGTCCCGCGCCACCGCGCAGCCCGGCAGGCTCCACCCGCAGGCCGGTCCCGCCTCCGTCCCCAACATGCACGGCTTCGGGCCCGAGACGCACGCCCGCAGGACAACCGGGGTCCTGCCCCTGCGCCCCGACATCGGGCAGCCTGACCAGGCCCAGGACCCATCAGACGTCCTGCATTGGCGGCAATGCGTTGGATCGATGGCGGCATCCTGG
>CALLWN010000049.1 GCA_938016505.1 uncultured Sphingomonadaceae bacterium | reverse complement strand
TGCTGCCGCTGGCAGCGAGGACGCGATGAAGCCCTTGGCTGGTGAGAGCGCGGCGCTTGCGGGAGCTGCGAGAACGGCAGCCACAAACGCCGACGCGATGGCCGGCTGCACCCTGGACAGACGCATGATATTCCCCTCGTTGATCGTGGCGGCAACCGATCTGGCTGGCGGCCCCCACAGGTTGTCGATAGCGCCGAACGGGCCGACCCCTGAACGACACGTAACAGAGCGTTTCAGATCATTAAGGTTAATTCAAGAGGGAATCTGCAGCCGGACGCGAGACCGCCAATCCCGCGTCAACCCTTGACGCACCGCAGATCTTCTGATTCACCCATCGCCCATGGACAGGCTTGCTCTTGCCGGCCTCTTGCGGCGGGCCTCCCTGCCGGCCATCTGCCTCGCCGTTGGCGGCTATTTCCTGGCGCATGCCTTCACCGGGCCATCCGGCGTGCTTGCCCTCGAAGGGATCCGTGCGCAGCGCGCCCGGCTTGAGGCAGACCAGGCCAGGCTCGAGGCTGATCGGGCTGCGCTCGAACGGCAGATCGGTCTGCTCGATCCGCGCGGCGCCGATCCCGACCTCGCCGACGAGCTTGTCAGGCGGCATCTCGGCGTGATGCGGCCCGATGAGCTCGTCGTGCCGCTGCCGCCGGTGCCGACCGAGCGCGCATCCGAAGCGCGCGATTGAGTTCGGCGAAAGACAGGCTAGAAGCGCGCCAACGGCCTTTGAGGAGCGGGATTTGGGAACATCGCCGAAGGGCAGCGCGCAGGTGGCCGCGCGCCACGCCACCCCGGCCGAGCCAGGGCGGTTCGACGCGCTTCCCGATCTCGTCCGCCACCAGCCGCAGCGCGAGGAATATCTCGGCTTCTACCGGATGATGCTGCGCATCCGCCGGTTCGAGGAGAAGGCCGGCCAGCTTTACGGCATGGGGCTCATCGGCGGCTTCTGCCATCTCTACATCGGCCAGGAGGCCGTGGTGACAGGCCTTCAGGCCGCCATTTCGCCCGGACAGGATTCGGTCGTCACCGGCTATCGCGACCATGGCCACATGCTGGCCTGCGGCATCCCGGCCAAGGCCGTCATGGCCGAGCTGACAGGCCGCGCCGCCGGCATCTCCAGGGGCAAGGGCGGGTCGATGCACATGTTCTCGGTCGCCCACGGCTTCTACGGCGGCCATGGCATCGTCGGCGCACAGGTGCCGATCGGCGCCGGGCTCGCCTTCGCCCACAAGTATCGGCAGGATGTGCTCGGCGAGCCTGGCGGCGTGGCGATCGTCTATTTCGGAGATGGCGCTGCCAACCAGGGTCAGGTCTACGAGGCCTTCAACATGGCCGAGCTGTGGAAGCTGCCGGCGGTCTTCGTCATCGAGAACAACCAATATGCCATGGGCACCTCGGTCAACCGCGCCTCGGCCGAGGACCAGCTCTACCGTCGTGGCGAGAGCTTCCGGATCGAAGGCGTGCAGGTGGATGGCATGGACGTGCTCGCCGTGCGCGGGGCGGCAACGCTTGCGATCGACTGGGCGAAGACGCGCGGTCCCATTCTCCTCGAGATGAAAACCTACCGCTACCGCGGCCACTCCATGTCCGACCCCGCAAAGTATCGCACCCGCGACGAGGTCTCCCATGTGCGGGAGCAGCAGGATCCGATCGATCACGCCGCCCGCGAGCTCCAGGAGCTCGGCTTTGCGACCGATGCCGAACTGAAGGTGATCGAGAAGGCCGTGCGGGCAGAGATCGCCGAGGCCGCCGACTTTGCCGAGCAGGCCCCCGAGCCAGACCTCGCCGAGCTCTTCACCGACGTGCTGGTGGACCGTTATTGATGGAGATCCGTCTGCCCGCCATGTCCCCCACGATGGAGGAGGGGACTCTCGCCCGCTGGCTGGTTAAGCCCGGGGATGTCGTGAAGCCCGGCCAGGTCATCGCCGAAATCGAGACCGACAAGGCGACGATGGAGCTCGAGAGTGACGAGGCGGGAACCCTCGTCGCGTTGCGGGTCGCAGAGGGAAGTGATGGCGTGAAGGTTGGCACAGTCATCGCCGAACTGGCAGAAGATGGCGACGACAGCCCCAAACCCGTGCCCGCCGCACCGCCTTCTGCTGCCGCTCCCGTGCCTCCTCCGCCGGCTGCGCCTGCCCCGGTTTCTGCCGCCCCGGCACCAGCGGTTGTCGCGACCGGTGCCGAGACCGCCGGCGCGACCCGGCGCCAGACCGTGCGCGAGGCGCTGCGCGATGCCATGGCCGAGGAGATGCGGCGTGACCCTCGAGTCTTCGTGATGGGCGAGGAAGTCGCTCGTTACCAGGGGGCCTACAAGGTGACGCAGGGGCTGCTCGAGGAGTTTGGCGACCGCCGCGTGGTCGACACCCCGATCACCGAATATGGGTTCGCGGGCCTCGGCGTGGGCGCCGCCATGGGCGGGCTCAGGCCGATCGTCGAGTTCATGACGATGAACTTCGCGATGCAGGCCATCGACCATATCGTGAACTCGGCAGCCAAGACCCACTATATGTCCGGCGGCCAGATGCGCTGCCCGATCGTCTTTCGCGGGCCCAACGGCGCGGCTTCGCGGGTCGCCGCCCAGCACAGCCAGAATTTCGCGCCCTGGTACGCGAGCGTGCCGGGCCTGATCGTCCTCGCGCCCTTCGACGCCGCCGACGCCAAGGGTCTCCTGAAGGCCGCCATCCGCTCGCCCGACCCGGTCGTGGTCCTGGAGAATGAGCTGCTCTACGGTCGCAGCTTCGAGGTGCCCGAAGGCGAGCATCTTGTCCCGATCGGCCGCGCCCGCCGCCATCGCGCCGGCACCGACGTGACCCTCGTCTCCTACTCGATCGGGGTCGAGGTGGCGCTCGCCGCGGCCGAGACGCTGGCCGGAGACGGCCTCTCGGCCGAAGTGCTCGACCTGCGCACGCTCCGCCCGCTCGACGAGGCCGCGATCCTCGAAAGCCTCGCCCGCACCCACCGCCTGGTGGTTGTGGAGGAGGGCTGGCCGCGCTGCGCGATTGCAGCTGAAGTGATGGCCATCTGCATGGAAAAGGGCTTCGACGAACTCGATGCCCCGGTCCTCCGCGTGACCGATGCCGATGTGCCGCTGCCCTATGCTGCCAACCTCGAGAAGGCCGCGCTCGTCTCGGCAGATCAGGTGGTCGCGGCGGTCAGGAGCCTGTTCGGGTGAGCGGAACGAGCCTCGTCCGGATCGGCGTATTTTACGACGGCAGCTATTTCCAGGCGATCACCAACCACTATCGCTACGGCCATGATGTCGGCCGGCGCATCGATCTGGCCGGCCTCCACCGTTTCCTGTGCTGGTGCGTGGCGCGCATCGAAAAGGCCGACCCCAAGGCCTGCCGCATCGTTGAGGCCCATTATTTCCGCGGCCGCTTCGCCCTGTCCGATCTCGACGACAAGGCCGGGCGCGATGCAAACCCCGGCTATGTCGAGGATATGCTGCGCGGCGAGCGCCTGTTCGACCAGGTGCTCGCCGCCAACGCCATCCGCGCCCACTATCTGCGGGTCGACATGAGCCAGGACAAGCCGCGCGAGAAGGGCGTCGATGTCGCCCTCTCGCTCGAGGCGTTCGACACTGCGATCCATCGCCGGCTCGACTGGGTGGTGCTCGTCTCCCCCGATGCCGATTTCGTGCCGCTGCTCCGCAAACTCGCCGCGATCGGCACCAGCACGCTGCTGCTCGCATGGGAGCAGCCCGGCAAGACGGTGGTCTCCAAGGGGCTGATTGCCGAAGCGACCGAGTGGGTGCCGCTCAACCGCCTCGTCGACGAGGGCATCGCCGGCTTCGAGATCGACGACATCTTCCTGCCCGACTAGAAGCCGCAAGCGGCCGGAGGAACGCCCATGCCCATCGACATCACCATGCCCGCGCTGTCACCCACCATGGAAGC
>CALLWN010000048.1 GCA_938016505.1 uncultured Sphingomonadaceae bacterium | reverse complement strand
TTACAAGGCCGAGGTCATCTGGCGGCAGCGGTCATGGCCCAGCGCGTCAGCCGTGGAAATGGCAACCCTGCGCTGGGTCGATTGGTTCAACAACCATCGCCTGTTCGGCCCCATCGGGCACATCCCGCCTGCCGAGGCCGAAGCCAACTACTATGCAGCCAGCGAGACCCTCGATATGGCGGCATGACCCAAATAAAACCGCCTCCGGAAAACCCGGGACGGTTCACTGAGCCCGCCGGACAATCCGGTGGCGGACGATGGGCCGACCCTGCGGGAGTTCGACACGCGCCCGACGGAAGGCTGGTGGACGCTGGAAATGTTCAAGTGCCCGCAGCCGGATCCGGGAAGCTTCCCGGCCTGCGCCATCGGTGAGGTGGCCTGGGGGGCAATGTGCCCGAGCCTCGATCCTGGGCGATGATGATCGCAGGCTTCGGTCTTGTCGGCTGGGCGTCGCGCAACCGGCGCCAGCGGCTCGCCCACGGCTGAGTGATCAGGGAGGCGGCGCCAGCGCCTCGACGATCGGGGCGACTTCGGTGCCGCCCTCCCAGATCATCTTCAGCGCGACGTAGAGGATGATGATCACGCCCAGCCAGCCAATCCAGCGGTAGCGCTCGATCAGGCTGGCGATCATGTTGGCGGCCACCCCCATCAGGATGACGGCGAGCACGATCCCGATCACCATCACGTCCGGGTGATCCCCGGCCGCGCTTGCCACGGCGAGCACATTGTCGAGGCTCATCGAGACATCGGCAACCGCCACGGCCCAGGCGGCACCCCAGAAGCTCTTCGGCGCGGGCGGCGCATCGTGCACCACCACCCCGCTCTGCAACACCACCCGGGTGTCGGGCCGGAGTTCGCGATACATTTTCCACGTGACCCACAGCAGGAGCAGCCCCCCGGCCAGCCTCATGCCGATGACATCGAGCAGCTGGTTGACGATGAGGGCGAAGCCGATCCGCAACACCAGCGCTGCGGCGACGCCGAACATTATGACCTTGCGCCGCTGAGCCGCCGGCAGCCCCGCTGCAAGGGCGCCGACAACGATCGCATTGTCGCCGGCAAGTGCGATATCGATGAGCACGACCAGAGCAAGCGCCCTGAGCGCCGAAGCGTCGGCGAGAAACGCCAGATCCATGATGGACACCCGCTAGACCATGGCCGCGGCGAGCGAAAGCCGGGTCCTCCATGGTGCGGACGGCGGGGATCGAACCCGCACTGCCCTCTCCGGGCAAGCGGATTTTAAGTCCGCTGCGTCTGCCAGTTCCGCCACGTCCGCACCGGCCACCCCATTGGCCCTGCAGGAACGGCCGTCAACAGAGCCCCGGGTGACCCTCCCCGGGTGGCTGCTCAGCCCTTGGGGTTCAGCCGCTCGCGCAGTTCCTTTCCGACCTTGAAGTGCGGCACGCGCTTGGCATCCACTGCAACCGCAACGCCGGTGCGCGGGTTGCGCCCGACCCGGGGATCGCGGACGCGTGTCGAAAATGCTCCGAAGCCGCGCAACTCCACCCGTCCACCGGCCGCGAGGGTCTCCACGATCGAATCGAGAATGGTGGCCACGATCCGTTCGGCGTCCTTCAGGGTGAGATGGGGATTGGCATCCGCGATCTTCTGGACAAGCTCGGACCGGATCATCGCGCGGTGCTCCCCTGCCCACGGGATTTCCCTCGCTCCCTTTGGGCACGCGCCACTATGGCCCGGCTCACGCGCCACGGTCAAGCGACCGTGCGCGGTTCGCCAGGCCTGTTTGCGCGGCTGCCAATAGCTGTAGGCCGACACCCGAGGTCAGCTGTTCTCCCTGGCCTTGTTGAGCGCCGCTCCAAGGATGTCGCCGAGCGATGCACCGGAGTCGGACGAACCATACTGCGCCACCTGCTGCTTCTCCTCGGCAATCTGCATCGCCTTGATCGAGAAGGTGGGCCGCTTGCCCCGCTCGAAGCCGACAACCATCACGTCGACCTTCTGCCCGACCTGGTAGCGTTCGGGCCGCTGCTCGTCACGGTCGCGCGACAGGTCGGCGCGCTTGATGAAGCCGGTCGGCCCATCCTCGCCGACCTGGACCTCGAGGCCGCCCTCCTTCACCTCGCGGACAGTCACTGTCACCACTTCGTTCTTGCGAAGCTCCTTCGACCCGCTCTCGCTGGCCTGCTTGATGCCGAGCGAAATCCGCTCCCGGTCGACATCCACTTCGAGGACCCGCGCAGTGACACGGTCGCCCTTGCGATACTGCGAAAGCGCGGCTTCCCCGGTGAGGCCCCAGGCGATGTCCGACATGTGGACCATGCCGTCGACATCGCCGTCGAGCCCGAGGAACAGCCCGAATTCGGTCGCATTCTTGACTTCGCCCTCGACGAGGGTGCCCACCGGATGGTCCTCCGCGAATTTCTCCCACGGGTTCCGGCTGGCCTGCTTGATGCCGAGCGAGATCCGCCGCTTGTCGGCGTCGACCTCGAGCACCATCACGTCCACTTCCTGGCTTGTCGAGACGATCTTGCCGGGGTGAACATTCTTCTTGGTCCAGCTCATCTCGGAGACGTGGACCAGCCCCTCGATCCCCGGCTCCAGCTCGATGAACGCGCCATATTCGGTGATGTTGGTGACCCGCCCCCTGAGCTTGGCGCCGACCGGATATTTGGCGGCCGCGCCCTCCCACGGGTCGCTCTCCAGCTGCTTCATGCCGAGCGAGATTCGCTGGGTTTCACGGTTGATGCGGACGATCTGCACCTTCACCGTGTCGCCGATGTTGATGACCTCGCTCGGGTGCTGCACCCGCTTGTAGCTCATGTCGGTGACATGGAGGAGACCGTCGATCCCGCCGAGGTCGACGAAGGCGCCATAGTCGGTGATGTTCTTCACCACGCCATCGATGATCTGGCCTTCGTGCAGCGACTGGATGAGGCCGGTCCGGGCCTCGGCGCGGCTTTCCTCCAGGATGGCGCGCCGCGAAACGACGATATTGCCGCGCTTGCGGTCCATCTTCAGGAGCTGGAAGGGCTGCGGGATGCCCATCAGCGGCCCGACGTCGCGCACCGGGCGGATGTCCACCTGGCTCCCGGGAAGGAAGGCGACCACGCCGCCAAGGTCGACCGTGAACCCGCCCTTGACCCGGCCAAAGATGGTCCCTTCGACCCGCTCACCGGCCTCAAACTGTCGCTCGAGCTTGTCCCAGGCCGCCTCGCGGCGGGCCCGCTCGCGGGAGAGCATGGCCTCGCCAAGCGCATTCTCGACCCGGTCGACATAGACGTCCACCTCGTCACCCACGGCAACTTCCGGCTCGCCCCCCGGGCCTGCGAACTCGCGCAGGGGGACCCGCCCTTCAGACTTCAGCCCGACATCGATGACCACAAGGTCATTCTCGATCGCGGTCACCCGCCCCTTGACGACCCGGCCATCGAATGACCGGCTGGTCCCGAGCGACTCTTCCAGAAGAGCCGCGAAATCCTCGCGGCTGGGCATTGCCATGGTTGCCATCAATAACCTTCCGTTGCTGTTCCTGCCGGCCGGTTGGCTCCGGCGGTCTGTCCGGCTGCCCGGACCCCATTGCCCGCGCCTCCGATCCGGTGGGACACCCGCATCCACACAAACAAAAAAGGCGCAGGCGGGGAGACCCCTGCCAGCGCGGCGTCAGGAAGCCGGGCCCAGACGGTCGACCACATGATCGATTGCCCGCCGGACAGCCGCGTCTTTATCAAGGTCCGTCGTGTCGAGCAAGATGGCGTCATCCGCGATCCTGAGCGGTGCTGCGTCACGGTCACGGTCCCGGGCGTCGCGAGCGGCGATCTCTGCCTCGACGGTCGCGAGACCTTCTTCTCCGCCCGGAGCGCCCAGTTCGAGCCAGCGCCGCCGCGCACGCACGGCCGGCGCTGCTGTCACGAACAGCTTGGCATCGGCCTCTGGCGCGATGACCGTGCCGATGTCGCGGCCGTCGAGCACGGCGCCCCCGGGTTGCGTTGCAAAGCTTCGCTGGAAGGCGAGGAGAGCGGTGCGAACCGCGGGATGCGCCGAGATGCGCGAGGCCGCCTCGGCGGTTGCCGCCGACCGGAGCATGGGATCTTCGAGAAGCGTGAGATCGAGCCTTGCGGCGAGCCTGCCGAGCGCGTCTTCATCGTCCGGTGCAATCCGCTCACGCGCGGCTGCCAGTGCGACTGCCCGGTAGAGCGCGCCGGTATCGAGGTGCGGCAGGCCGAAATGCCGGGCGAGCGCGCGCGCGATCGTCCCCTTGCCCGATGCCGCCGGGCCGTCGACGGCGATGACGACCGCCACGGGCTAGAGGAGCCTTGCGATCTTGGGCGCAATCTCCTCCGGCTTGACCGTCGGCGCAAAACGTTCGACCGCCTCGCCTTGCCGGTTCACGAGGAACTTGGTGAAGTTCCACTTGATCGCCCGCGAGCCCAGAAGCCCCGGAGCATCCTCCTTCAGCTGGGCCCACAGCGGGTGGGTTCCTGGGCCGTTCACTTCGATCTTGGCGAACATCGGGAATGTGACGGGATAGCTGGTCTGGCAGAAGGTGGCGATGCCAGCCTCGTCGAGCGGCTCCTGGTTGGCAAACTGGTTGCACGGAAAGCCCAGCACCTCGAACCCGCGGTCGCCGAACTGCCGGTGGAGCGCCTCAAGGCCCGAGAACTGGGGCGTGAAGCCGCAGCGCGACGCCGTGTTGACGATCAGCAGCACCTTCCCGCGATATGCATCGAGACTGACCTCCTCGCCCGCCAAGGTGCGCGCCCGATGATGATAGATGTCACCCAAGCTGGCTTCTCCTCCCGCCCCCCCTGCTCTCCTTCCGGTTCTTGCCGCAATCGGCCCCCAAAGGAAAGGGCCCGCCGGGTTCACCCGGCGGGCCCCTTCAGAGGCAGGAAGCCGTCCTACTCGCGCTGGCCAAGGAAGTTCAGCAGGAAGCTGAACATGTTGATGAAGTCGAGGTAGAGCGACAGCGCGCCCATGATCGCCGACTTGCCCGCCATCTCGGTGCCGGCGACATAGGCGTACATCTCCTTGATCTTCTGCGTGTCGTAGGCGGTCAGGCCGGCGAAGATGAGCACCCCGACGGCCGAGATCACGAACGCGAGCGCAGGCGACCCGAGGAACAGGTTGAGCAGCATCGCCACCAGGAGGCCGACCACCCCCATGATGAGGAAGGTGCCAAGACCGGAAAGATCGCGCTTCGTCGTGTAGCCATAGAGGCTGAGCCCGGCGAAGGCGGCAGCGGTCGCGAAGAAGGTCGTCGCGATCGACGTGCCAGTGTAGCGCAGAAAGATCGTCGACATGGAAAGGCCCATCACCGCCGAGAAGGCCCAGAACAGGGTCTGCGCCTTGCCTTCCGACATCGACTGGATCCGGAACCCGAGCAGGAACACGAAGGCAAGCGGCGCCAGCATCACGGCCCAGCCGAGGATCGAGGGCGCACCGGTCAGCGGGTGGAACAGTGCCGAAACCGCCCCTGTATAGGCCATCGCCAGCGCGACCATTCCGGTCAGGAGCACGCCGGAGATCATATAATTGTAGACCGACAGCATGTGGGCGCGCAGGCCGGCGTCAAAGTCGGCCGCAACAGCGCCGCCCCGGCTGCCACCAAGGACAGGACCCGCAAGACGGGGATCCACGCGATTGACCATCATCACTCTCCCTTGCGCCGGACAGACCCGGCTTCGTTGACAATATCGCCCACCGGCCCGCCGGTTTCAAGGCAAAGCGGACCTCGCCGGACCGGTTTTTTGGTCGCGTCCACGGTTTTTCGTCGCGGCGAAGCGGCTTCGCGTGCTGGGGGGTCAGAGGTCGCGCAGCGTGGCCGCAACCGGCGCGCGAAGCGCGCGTGCTGCGCCGGAAAGGCCAAGGACCACCGTGGCGAGCGCACCGAGAAGAACGGTTGCTGCCACCACGCCCCAGTCAGGCTGGAAGGCGAGCTTGAGCACCTGGGTCAGGACGAGCCACGCGAGGCCCGCGCCCAGCGCAAGGGCAATGCCTGAGACGAGCAGCCCGAGCACCGCATATTCGACTGCAGCCGACGCGAGCAGCTGGCGCCGGGTTGCGCCGAGCGTCTTCAGGATGACGCCATCGTAGATCCTTGCCCGGGCCTGGGCCGCGATCGCCCCGACCAGGACGGCAAGGCCGGCGAGAATCGCGACGCTGGCCGCCGCACGCACCGCGATCCCGACCTGACCGAGCAGTGCGCTCACCTGGCCGACCACATCCTTCACCCGCACGACCGACGCAGTTGGAAACGCCTCGGTGACCAGTGCCGTGAACCGGGGCTCGGCGGCCGGCGGCGGCGTGACAGTCGCCATCCAGCTGAAGGGCGCATCAGCGAGGGTCGCCGGATCGAACACGAGCACGAAGTTGAACCCAAGCGAATCCCACTGGATCTCACGGAGCGAAGCGATGGTTGCGACGAGCTCGACCCCGAGCACCGAAACACCGATGCTGTCACCCACCTTGAGCCCGAGGAGCCCGGCCTGCTCGGCATCCATCGAGACGAGCGGCGGGCCGCTATGGTCCGGTGGCCACCATTTGCCAGCGACCAGCCTGCTGCCGGCAGGGAGGCTGGCGGCAAAGGTCAGGCCGCGGTCGCCGCGGAGCACCCACGCGCCCTCTGGCGGCGACCGGAGCTCGGTAACCGGGATGCCGCGCAGCGACGTGATCGGACCGCGCAGACTGGGCACCATGGTCACTTCGCTGCCCGCCGGCAGAAGCACGCGAAACCGGTCGGCATCGGCTTTCGGGAGATCCAGCACGAAGAAGGCAGGAGCCCGCGCCGGGATCGTCCGGCGGAGTTCGGCGCTGAAGCTGGTCTCGACGACGGCAAGTGTCGCGAACAGGCTGAGGCCGAGGCCGAGTGCGACCATGACCTGGCCGGTCATGGCGCCGGGCCGGTGGAGGTTGTCGAGCGCCAGCCGGAGCAGGGCACGACGCGGCCGCGGCAGCGACGCGGCCAGCCAGCGGACGCCGCGACCGAGCCCCCAAAGCAGAAGGAAGATGCCGGCCGCAGCACCAAGAAACGCAAGCGCGAACAGCGGCTCGGGCGCCTGCCAGATGGCAAGCGCCGCCACCAGCAGGCCGGCGGAGCCGGAAACCGCAAGCGCCCTGCGGCCCGGCCATGGCCAGGGTTCGGCCAAGCCGCGAAAGATGCGCTGCGCCGGGAGCGCACCGGCACGCGCCAGCGGAGGCAAGGCAAAGGCAAGTGCGACCAGCAGCCCGAAAGTGACCGCCGCAAGCAAGGGGCCGGGATAGAGGCCAAGCGCCGGTGCAACCGGCATGGCATCGCCGGCGAGCGCAACGACCACCCACGGCACCAAGGCACCGACCGCCGCACCAACCAGCGCGGCGATTGCCCCCAGAGCGAGAATGAGGATGAGATAGGTGCGGACAATGAGGCCGGACGACGCGCCAAGCGTTTTCAGGCTGGCGATGCTGTTGGCCTTGCGATCGAGATAGCTTCGCACGCCATCCGCCACACCGATGCCAGCGACGGCGAGCGCGGTCAAGCTGACCAGCGAGAGGAACTGGGCCAGCCGCTCGACGAACCGGCGGACCCCGGGCGCACCGTCGCGACGGTCGGCGATCCGCCAACCGGCATCGGGGAATTCCGTTTCGAGCGTGCGCCGGACGGCCGCCGGATCGGTGCCGGCGGGAAGCTTGAGCCGGGCATGCGAGCGGTAGAGGCTGCCAGGCTGGACCAGCCCGGTCGCGTCCACCCTGTCGAGCGCGATGAGAACGGTTGGGCCAAAGGCGAACCCCTCGGCGGCCTTGTCCGGCTCCTTCTCGAGGATGCCGGTCACGGCAAACCGGCTCTCGCCAAGCGCCACCCTGTCGCCGACGGCAAGCCCGAGCTGGTCGGCCAGCCCCTCGCCGATGATGGCACCTTGTGCGAGCGCTGCGCGGACCTCGGCATTGCTGCCGCCGCCACGCAGCCGCGCCTCGCCATAAAGCGGCCATTTCCCATCGACCGCCTTCAGCTCGGCGAGCAGTTGACGCCCTTCCGCCTTTCCGGAAAGCCCGCGCAGCATGGCGCGCATCCGCACGCTGTCGGACACCTCCCCCAAGGTCGCGAGCCGGGCCCGTTCGGCCCCGGTCGGCAGCCTCTGGGTCAGGCGGACTTCGAGATCGGCGCCGAGGATGACCTGGCCCTCGCGCGCAAGCCCGGCCAGGATCGATGCCGCCAGCGAACCGACCCCGGCAAGCGCCACCACTCCGAGGAACAGGCAAAGGAGAAGGAGGCGCAGGCTGCCGAGGCCGCCACGGACCTCGCGCCTTGCAAGCCGCGCGGCGACAGACCAGCCATTGGGCGGCTGCCGACGGACCCCGGGGAGCGCGACGCGTGGCGTGCCGTCATGCCTCAGTTCAAGGTTCATTCAGCTGCGCCCCCGCCCGCGCCCTTGTCGGCCCCGGTCACGCCGGGACGGCGCGCGGCACGCGCGTATCCGACACGATGCGGCCATCGCGCATCGTCACCACCCGATCGCAGCGGTCTGCCAGGTCCCGATCGTGGGTGATGAGGATGAGCGTCGCACCGGTTTCGGCGAGCCGCCGGAACAGGAGGGCGACAATCCCTTCCCCCGTCGCGGCATCGAGGTTGCCGGTCGGCTCGTCGGCGAACAGGATCGGCGGCCGCGGTGCAAGCGCGCGGGCCAGGGCCACGCGCTGCTGCTCGCCTCCCGAGAGCTGGGTGGGGTAATGGCCGATGCGAGCGCCGAGCCCGACTGCCTCAAGCTCCTGCCTTGCCTCTCCGAACGGATCGGCATGGCCAGCCAGTTCGAGCGGCACGGCGACATTCTCGAGCGCCGTCATGGTCGGGATGAGATGGAAGGCCTGGAGCACGATCCCGATGCGACCGCGGCGGGCCTCGGCGAGACCATCCTCGTTCAGCCCGCGAAAATCGGTTCCAGCCACGATGATCCGCCCGCCGCTCGCCTGCTCGAGGCCTGCAAGCACCGCCATGAGCGACGACTTGCCACTGCCCGACGGACCGAGGATCGCCAGCCGTTCGCCAGCCCGGACAGCAAGCGTCACGCCGCGAAGGATGTCGACCCGGCTTTCGCCGCGTCCGAGCGAAAGGGTGACATCGACGGCATCAATCACGATATCGGCCGCCATGGCAGGATTTGACAGGGCGTGCTCGGTCATCGGGACGGGAGGCTCCAGCGTGCGGACTGCGTTTCGACCATATGGCAGCCGGCGCGGCATTTTGAAGGCGGGGCTTGGGCTTTTCCTCCTGCCCGCGCCCGGGGCTCGCGCCGCGGCGGCGGCGCCCCCGCTGGTGCTGGCCTATGGTGACAGCCTGACGGCGGGTTACCAGCTGCCGCCGGCAGCGAGCTTCCCGGCCCAGCTCGGCGCTGCACTTCGCCGCACGGGCGTGGCTGCGACAGTGCACAATGCCGGTGTCTCGGGCGACACATCGGCGCAGGGCCGTGCCCGGCTCGGCTGGGTCCTGAAATCGCTCCCCGCCGCGCCGGCTGTCACGATCGTCGCGCTCGGCGCCAACGACATGCTGCGCGGCCAGCCAGTGGCTGCGATGCGCGACAATCTCGATGCCATCCTTGGCACGCTGAGGGGCGCGGGGAGCCAGATCGTGCTCGCCGGCATGCGGGCCGCACCCAATCTCGGCCAGGCCTATGCCCGGGACTATGAGGCGGTGTTCCCCGCGCTTGCCAAGCGGCACGGCGCGCGCCTCTACCCCTTCTTTCTCGAAGGCGTCGCCGCCAACCCGCAGCTTCTGCTCGCCGACGGCATGCACCCCAATGCCGAGGGCGTTGCCGTGATGGTGCGGGGCATCCTGCCGCTGGTGCGCGCGGCACTGGCCGACGCTGCCCGCGCTGCCAGCCGCGCGGCGTGAGCCACCGGCTGTTCGTTGCGCTGCGGCCTCCCCCAGAGGCCCGGGCTGCGCTTCTCGCCCTCATGGGCGGCGTCGCGGACGCGCGCTGGCAGACCGATGCCCAGCTGCATGCAACGCTTGCGTTTCTCGGCGAGCTGGACCGCTACCAGGCCGATGCCGTGGCACAGGCGCTCGCACGGCTCCACGCTGCGCCGCTCGCACTCCGCTATGGTGACTTCGGCACATTCGAGACCGCACGCGGCCGGGTCTCGACGCTGTGGATCGGGCTCGCCCCGGCAGACGCGGTGGCAGCACTCGCAGCCCGGGTTTCGGCCACGCTGGTCCCGGCCGGGATTCCCCTGCCGGGCCGCAGGTTCGTGCCGCACGTGACGCTTGCCCGCTTCCCGGCGCGCGGGCTTCCCCCCGAGGGTCTGCTGCGCTTCCTGCGCGACCGCGAGCCGCCCGGCATCGGTTTCACGGCGGCTGCCGTGACGCTGTTCGAGAGCAGCCTCGGCCGCGAGGGCGCCCATTATCGGCCGCTGCTCGAAGTCCCGCTCGAGGCTCCCGGGCTGCGCTAGAGGAAACTCTGCGGGTCGACGTCGATTGTCAGGCGCACGCCAGCGGGCACACGCACGGCTTCGACCCAGGCGCGCAGATGCTGCTGCAGCGCCACATCGCGCCGGGCGTGAACAAGAAACCGCATCCGGTGGCGGCCGCGCAGCATGGCAAGCGGTGCGGGCGCCGGGCCGAAGGTCTGGAGCCCCTCGCCCCGCGGCGCCGCGCGCTGGAGAAGGCTGGCGGCCTCGCGCAGCCGGTCTTCCCGCTCGGCCGACAGGATGACGGCAGCGAGCCGGCCGAACGGCGGCATGCCCGCGGCCGCGCGGGCGCTTCGCTCGGCGGCAAGAAAGGCGTCGCGATCATGGTGCGCGAGCGCCTGCATGAGCGGCGCCTCGGGCTGATGGGTCTGGATGAAGACCCGGCCCGGCCTGTGGCCGCGCCCGGCGCGGCCTGCGACCTGCGCAAGCTGGGCGAATGTGCGCTCACCCGCACGAAGATCGCCGCCATCGAGCCCGAGGTCCGCATCGACCACCCCGACCACGGTGAGCCGCTCGAAGTCATGGCCCTTGGCCAGCATCTGGGTGCCGACCAGGATGTCGACCTCACCGGCATCGACGCGGGCGAACAGAGCGGTCGCGTCGGTCGCCGAGCGGACGGTATCAGACGTTGCGATCGCGCTGCGTGCCGCCGGCCAGCGCGCTGCGACCTCCTCGGCGAGCCGCTCAACCCCGGGGCCGCAGGCGACAAGGCTCCCGACCGTGCCGCAGGCCGGGCAGGCGTCGGGCACCGGCTCGGCATGGCCGCAGTGGTGGCAGCGCAACTGACGGGCAAGCCGGTGCTCGACCATCCACGCGGTGCATGCGGGGCAGCGGATCCGGGTGCCGCAGGCCCTGCAGAGGGTGAGCGGGGCATAGCCCCGGCGGTTCAGGAACAGCAGGGTCTGCTCGCCCGCCGCGAGCGCGGCATCGATTGCGTCTGCCAACGGCTCGGCAAGCCAGCGCTTGCGCGCGGGCGGGCTCTTGCGCAGGTCGACGAGCGTGACGGCGGGCAGCCTTGCCCCGCCGTGGCGATCGGGAAGGACCAGCCGCCGGTAACGGCCGCGCGCCACATTCTCGAGCGTCTCGAGGCTCGGTGTGGCCGTTGCAAGCACCACCGGCACGCCCTCGAACCGGGCGCGCACCGCAGCGACATCCCGGCCATGGTAATGCACGCCCTCCTCCTGCTTGAACGCCATGTCATGGGCCTCGTCGACGACGATGAGCCCGAGGCGCGGGAGCGGCAGGAACAGGGCCGATCGCGCGCCGACCACGACCTGCGCAGCACCCTGCGCCAGCAGATGCCAGGTCCGGCGGCGGTCAGCCGGGCCGAGACCCGAATGCCACAGCAGCGGCGGCGCGCCGAAACGCGTTTCGAACCGCCGGAGCAGGGCCTGGGTCAGACCGATTTCGGGCAGCAGCACGAGCGCCTGCCGCCCTGCATCGAGCGCGGCTGCAATCGCCTCGAAATAGACTTCGGTCTTGCCGGCCCCAGTCACGCCATCGAGCAGGATCGGCTGAAAACCACCGGCCCCGACGGCTGTGGCCAACGCATCCGCTGCTTTCCGCTGCGTTGGCGACAGGGTTGGCGGCGCTGGCCGGGTTTGGCGCGGCCCGGTCGGGCCGGTCGGACCGGCGACGGGAACCAGCAGCCCGGCCTCGACCAACGGCGCAAGCCGCGCGCGCGAAACGGCCAGCCGCTCGGCCCAGGCGGAAAGCCGCATCGGACCCTCGTCTGCGAGCGTCTGCAACGCCACCGCCAGCGCCCGCTGACGGGGCAGTTTCAGGGCAGTTGCCGCGGCTGCCGGGTTCGCGGCGTAAAGTGATGGGGAGGGCTTGTCCGCTTCGAAGGCGACAGCCGGCAGCAGCATGCGTGCAACCTCGCCGGGGGCGGCCACATAATAGTCGGCCATCCAGTCGACCAGCCGGCGCAGCGGCAAGGCCACCCGGGGCACGGCAAGCCGCCGGCCGACCGGCTTCAGACGCGCGGTCCCGATGTCGCCGGTCGGCCCGTCCCATACGATCCCGATGGCGCGCCGCGCGCCGAGCGGCACCTCGACCACATCACCGGGGGCAAGGTCGACGCCTCCGGGCACAGCGTAATCGAAGATGCCGAGCCGGAGCCCGACCAGCAGAACCGGAACGCGCGCGACCTCTGCCATTGACCTTGCCTAGGCCGGGCGCGAAAGGGGCGCAAACCGGAGACAGCAATGAAATTCTTCCTCGACACCGCCGATGTCGCCGAGATCGTAGCACTTGCCGCTTCCGGCCTCGTCGATGGCGTGACCACCAACCCGAGCCTCGTCCACAAGGCCGGCCGCGACTTCCTCGAGGTGGTGAAGGAGATCTGCGCGATCGTCCCCGGCCCGGTCTCGGCCGAAGTGGTGGCAACCGACTTTGACGGCATGATGCGCGAAGCCGCCGTCGTCCGCGCGATCGCCCCCAATGTCTGCGTGAAGCTGCCGCTCACCCTCGATGGCCTGAGAGCCTGCAGGGCGCTCACCGCCGATGGCGCCATGGTCAATGTGACGCTGTGCTTCTCCGCCCCGCAGGCGCTCCTTGCCGCCAAGGCGGGCGCGACCTTCGTCTCCCCGTTCGTCGGCAGGCATGACGATGTCGGGTTCGATGGCATGGCCCTCATCGAGGACATCCGTCTTATCTACGACAATTACGAGTTTGCGACCGAAATCCTGGTCGCCTCCGTCCGCCACCCGGTCCATGTGCTCGCGGCTGCGAAGATCGGCGCCGATGTTGCCACCATGCCGCCAGCCGTCCTCAGGCAGCTCGCCGGCCACCCGCTCACCGACAAGGGGCTCGCCGCCTTCCTCGCCGACTGGGCGAAGACCGGGCAGACCATCGGCTGACCCCGGCGGTGGCCGAGACCGGGCTCGACCTGCTGCGCGCCTGGTGCGACAGCCTTGCCCATGAGCGCCGGCTCTCGCCCCAGACGGTCCGGGCCTATGCAGCGACCGGCGCCCGTTTCCTCGCCCATGTCGAGGCCGCGACCGGCCGGCCGGCCGATGTTGCCCTGCTGCGCGATCTCACCAGCGCCGACATGCGCGGCTACCTCGCCGCCCGGCGCGCGTCGGGGCTTTGCGGGCGCTCGGCCGCGCGCGAGCTGTCGGCCCTGCGCACCTGGTTCCGCTTTCTTGCCCGCACGCGCGGGCTGGACACGACAGCGCTCGCGCGGCTCGAAGCGCCCAGGGTGCGGAAGGGCGTGCCGCGACCGGTTGCGCCCGACGATGCCGTGGCGCTTGCCGAGACCGCTGGCGAAGCGGCACGCGAGCCGTGGATCGCCGCGCGCGACACGGCAGCACTGCTCCTTCTCTACGGCGCAGGCCTGCGCATCTCCGAGGCCCTCGGTCTCGACTGCGCCGTGCTGCCGCTCGGCGAGACGCTCCAGCTGCGCGGCAAGGGCGGCAAGACCCGCACCGTCGTGCTGCTGCCGCAGGTGCGCGAGGCGATCGCCGCCTACCTCGGCCTCTGTCCCTTCCCGGCCTCGGCCGGGAGCCCGCTGTTTCGCGGCGCCAGGGGCGGGCGGCTTTCAGCCGATGTGCTGCGCCGGGCGATGCGGGCCGCCCGGGTCGCACTCGGCCTGCCGGACAGCGCGACGCCGCACGCGCTTCGCCACAGCTTTGCGACCCACCTGCTGGCAGGCGGTGCCGACCTGCGCGCGATCCAGGAGCTTCTCGGCCACGCCTCGCTCAGCTCGACGCAGGTCTACACTGCCGTCGATGCAGCGCATCTGCTCGACGTTTATCGCAGCAGCCACCCCCGCGGGGGCTGAGGCTATTTCTTGCCGAGACCGGCGAGCCCGCCGAAGCGCTTGTTGAACTTCGCCACTTGCCCGGCCTTTTCGTTGGCACGGGCCTGTCCGCCGGTCCAGGCCGGGTGGCTCTTGGGGTCGATGTCGAGCGCAAGCGTGTCGCCTTCCTTGCCCCAGGTGGAGCGGGTCTCGAACACGGTGCCGTCGGTCATCTGGACCTTGATGACGTGATAGTCGGGGTGAATGCCGGCCTTGGGCATGAGTCGCCAGTCCTTTTCTGTTGGCCGATGCTGACCGGCCTCAGATGCACCCGTAGCTGGCGATGCCGGCTGGTTCAACCCGCTGCGGCCTGTTAGCCTCCGGCCATGCCGCGCTTCGATCAGGGCCTTGACTGGCGTCGCCTCGCCGTGGGTCTCGCCCTGACGGGCGTTTCTGCCTGGGCGGCCCGCCAGCTCCTCGCCTGGCTGAGGCGGAACAAGCCCGATCCGCGCGGGGATCCGCCAGAGCTGGACGATCTTGCAGTGACGGGCGGGCCGATCATCGTCCTGCTTGAGAATGGCAAGCTTCTGTCCGCCCGGCGGCGGGTCTTTCCATCGCCTGCCCAGCGGCTCCGCTTCACCCCGATCGGCACCGCCCCCGGCGAGGGGGCGGAGAATGTCCAGCTGACAGGCGTCAGCCTCGCGCCGGCAGCCGATGTCTTCGACCTGACCGGGATCGAGTCATTCCCCGGCGGATTCGATTTTCTGGTCCAAGTCCGGCGAGCCGAAACCGACGCCATCCTGTTCCACGGCACCGACAACACGCTCGCCCCGAATACCGTGTGGCGTGGCGATGACCCGGGAGCTCCGCCCTGGCTCCTCGCCGCGCAGCGGCGGCTGGATGCCGAATGGGAGGAATATCGGCGCGACGTCCCCGATCTCGAGCGGCGGATCGCCCTTGGACGCTTCGACGATGTGTCAGGGGGTCCGGGCAAGCCATTCCTGCCGGCTGGACAGCGGCGGGCGCGCTTCGGGTCTCCGGACGGACGCAGAGCCTCGTCGACGAAGGCGCCGGTTACAACGACGTCGGGGGGGTCGAGCCCTGGTGGGCGATCGTCGGTCCTGATGGAGCAGGCCGCTGGGGCATTCGCGACTCCGGCCATGGCGAGATCCCTTCGACATATCCAGCCGCAACCGTGCCACCCCGGGTTCTCGATGTGACGATCGCCGATGGAAGGCTTGTGGTCGAGGGCGTGGCCCAGGTCGACCGCCGGCTCGATGCGGCGATCGTCTCGGTGGACGGGCCGTTTTCCTGAACTGCCTTCCCACCCCCCGCAGTCCCTTCTAGGGAGGCGCCATGGGGAGGATCGGTACCGCGATCAGCGACGACGCCGATGCGCGCGCAAACCGGGCGGCCATGGCAGCGCTGGTGGCCGAGTTGCGCGCCCGGGCCGCACAGGTGGCGCGCGGCGGGCCGGAAGCTTCCCGCACGCGCCACGTGGAGCGCGGCAAGCTGCTCCCGCGCGAACGGGTGGAGCGGCTGCTCGACCCTGGCACGGCTTTTCTCGAGATCGGCCAGTTCGCAGCCTTCAACGTCTACGAGGACGAGGTGCCCGCCGCCGGCCTGATCGCGGGCATCGGGCAGGTGGCCGGCAGGCTCGTCATGATCGTCGCCAATGATGCAACCGTGAAGGGCGGCACCTATTATCCTCTCACAGTCAAGAAGCATCTGCGCGCGCAGGAGATCGCGGAAGCGAACCGGCTGCCCTGCGTCTACCTCGTCGACTCCGGCGGCGCCTTTCTCCCGC
>CALLWN010000047.1 GCA_938016505.1 uncultured Sphingomonadaceae bacterium | reverse complement strand
GCCGTTACCGAGTTGATTGTTATCGGAATGGCGACTCTGCGGAACGAGAGAGCGCTTGGTGGATGCGCGGAACGGCAGCGCGCTGCTGTCGGGCGGGAGGGGCCATGGGCTTCAGCCGTGGCTGCTCCGCGGAATGCCGGGGGCTGGTGTTTCGAGTTGGGGGTGGAGGGGCCTCAGGTCCCTGGCTGCCGGAGGCATTCGGTGCGTTGGAGGGGGCGGTAGAGGTGGGGGAAGAGCTGGCCGCCTCGGGAGGGTTCCCAGCGGAGGGCGGGGTCCTGGGCGACCTCGACTTCGGCGATGACGAGATCGGACATGCCGGCGAAGTGCTTCTCGAGCGTGCCCTGGAGCTGGGATTCGGTCGAGAGGTGGATGAAGCCGTCGGCGAGATCGTCGGGGGAGCCGGCGAAGCTGCCGTCGCGCTGGAGGGCGTCCCATTCGTGGGCGCGGAAGATCTTGAGCAGCTTCACGGGGCTCGGGGTCATGGGGCGTAGTCCATGCCGATGTCGGCGGCGGGCGCGCTCTGGGTGAGGCGGCCGACGCTGATGAAGGTGACACCGGTCTCGGCGATGGCGCGGATGGTCTCGAGGGTGACGCCGCCGCTCGCTTCGGTGGGGACGCGGCCGGCGACCAGCGCCACGGCTGCGCGCAGGGTTGCGGGGTCCATGTTGTCGAGGAGGAGCCGGTCGGCGCCGGCGGCAAGCGCTTCGGCGATCTGGTCGAGCGTGTCGACCTCGACGGTGATGTTGGCAAGCCCGGCCCGTTTGCAGGCGGCGACTGCGGCGGTGACCGAGCCTGCGGCGGCGATGTGGTTGTCCTTCACCATGGGGGCATCGTGGAGGCCCATGCGGTGGTTGGTGCCGCCGCCCATGCGCACGGCGTATTTCTCGAGCGCGCGCAGGCCCGGCAGCGTCTTGCGGGTGTCGAGGAGGGTGGCGCCGGTGCCGGCGATGGCATCGACATGGGCGCGCGTGAGCGTGGCGATGCCGGAGAGGTGCTGGAGCGTGTTGAGCGCCGAGCGTTCGGCGGCGAGCAGCGCGCGGGCGTTGCCCTCGACCCGGAACAGCGCGGTGCCGGCGGCGACGGGGGTGCCGTCCTGGGCGAGGGGCTCGCAGCGGCTGCCGGGATCGAGCGCGGCGAAGAACTGCGGCATGAGCGGGAGGCCGGCGGGGGTGAGCGGCTGGCGGGCGGCGAGCACGGCGGAGAGCGTGGCATCGGCGGGGATGGCGGCCATCGCGGTCACGTCGGCTTCGACTGCGACCCGGCCGCCGAGATCCTCGGCGAGCGTTGCGCGCACGAAGGCGGCGGTGTCGAAGCCGGGAAGTGCGAGGGGGCTCATCCGAGCTCGCGGTTGAGGTAGGCGAGGAAGAGGGCGCTGCGGTAGGCGCTTTCCTGCAAGTTGGCGACCCCGGCGTGGCCGCCATCCACATTCTCGTAATAGTAGATGGGGTGGCCGAATTCTTCCATGCGCGCGGCCATCTTGCGGGCGTGGCCGGGGTGGACGCGATCGTCCTTTGTCGAAGTGTAGAAGAAGACCCGGGGGTAGCGGGCGCCCCTGCGGATGGCCTGGTAGGGCGAGTAACGGGAGATGAACGCCCAGTCGGCGGTGTCGGGGTTGCCATATTCGCCCATCCACGAGGCGCCGGCGAGGAGCAGGTGATAGCGGCGCATGTCGGCGAGCGGCACGCCGACCATCGCGCCGGCGTAGAGATCGGGGCGCTGGGTGAAGGCGACGGCTGCCATGAGGCCGCCGTTGGAGCGGCCGTGGACGGCGATCCGGCTGGCGAGCCGGCGGCGCTTCAGGTCGGCGGCGATGGCGTGGAGATCATCGTAGCTGTTCTGGCGGCGCTCGAGGAGGGCGGCCTGGTGCCAGGCGGGGCCGAACTCGCCGCCGCCCCGGATGTTGCCGAGCACATACTGGCCGCCCTGTTCGAGCCACATCATGATCTCGGGCGACGGGTAGGCCGGGGTCATGGGGATCTCGAACCCGCCATAGGCGAACAGGAGGGTCTTGAGCGGGCCCTTCGCCCCCCTGGGGCGGACGATGAAGTAGGGGACGCGGGTGCCATCCTTCGAGGTGGCGAAGCGCTGGCTGACCTCGACCCGGCTGCCGTCGAAGAAGGCGGGGTTCTGGGCGACGAGGGCGGGCACGCTGCCGGTGCGGGTGACGAAGAGGCGGTCGGGCTCGGTGAAGGTGGCCAGCGTGAAGGCGAGGCTGTCGGCGCTGTCGGCGGCGTTCAGGGTGAGGGCGGCGTTGGCGGGAAGCGCGATGTCGGATGCGGCCCAGCCGGTGGCGGCGGGGGCGAGGCGGAGGAGGCGGGCTGCGACATTGTCGAGGAGGTGGAGGTAGAGGGCGGTGCCGGTCGGCTTGACGTCGCGCAGCGCCTCGGTGGGGCCGGGGGTGAAGACGCGCTCGAGAGGCCCGAGCGGGCCGGCGGTGGGGACGGCGTAGGCGACCAGGCTTCCGGCCGGGATGCCCTGGAAGTCGGAGCGGAGCAGCGCGAAGGCCATCGGCCCGCGACCGTCGCCGAGGTTGGCGATGAAGCGGAAATCGGCATCGTCGGGGAGCGGCGCGGGCGCAAGGCTGCCGTCGGCCATGAGGTGGAGGGTCTTGCCCGACCAGAAGGTGATGCGCTGGCCGATCACGTGGCGGCGGTCCTCGCCCGCGCCATGGGCCGCGGGCCACATCCCCATGTCGGTTGCAGCTGCGGTTGCAAGGAGGCGGGCCGAGGCGAAGGGGGTGCCGCGCCGCCACAGCCGGACCTCGCGGGCGTAGCCCGAGGTGGTGACGGGGCCGGCGGCGGTGGCGACGAGGAGGTGGTCCGCGTCGAGCCAGGCGACCTGCTGCTTGGCGTCGGGCAGGCGGAAGCCGCCCTCGGCGAGCGGGACGAAGCGGCGGGCCTCGGTGTCGAACTCGCGGACCTCGACCGAATCCCGGCCGCCGACCGAGAGCCGGACGAGGCAGCGGGTGAAGGCGGGCGGGAGGCAGGTGGCGCCGCCCCACTGCCAGTTCATCTGCTCGGCGGCCGCGAGCGAATCCATGTCGAGGAGGGTGGTCCACCGGGGTGAGCCGGCCTCCCAGTCGGCGCGCGGGGAGACCCGCCAGAGGCCGCGCACGGCACGGGCGTCGCGCCAGAAGTTGAAGACCAGCGCCTCGGTCATGCCGGTGGGCTCGGCGCCGGTGGGGAGCGCCATGCGCCGGGGGTCCTCGAGGATGTCCCGGGCCCGGGCGCGCCAGGTCTCGAACCCGGGGACGGATTCGAGCTCGGGAAGATAGCGGGCGTTCCGCGCCTTCACCCAGCCGAGGGCCTTTTCGCCCTCGACCTCCTCGAGCCAGAGATA
>CALLWN010000046.1 GCA_938016505.1 uncultured Sphingomonadaceae bacterium | reverse complement strand
CATGCGGGCGTCCCCTTGATTGGGCCGCCAGAATGCGGCGGCCATGCGCGCCTGTCCAGCCATGGATTGCGGCCCCTGTCCTTGACCGGGCGCAAGCTCCGGGACCGGGCGCGGGCGCCGGGCGCGGGCGCAGGCGCCGGGCGCGGGCAGGGGTGGCGGCTGTTCATCTCGCGTTCGGGCTTGCCGCGATAGCGGAGGCGACCTCGCAATCGCGAGGCACTCTCAGGCCAGAAGGGTTTCCATGCGCCAGTCTCTCGCCCGTGTTGCGGCCGCGGCCGCCCTTGTCGCAGCCCATGCGCCGGCAGATGCCCAGCGCCGGGCGGCCACTGCACCTGCCTGCCCGGCCGTGACCGAGGCGGACGTGAAGCGCCAGTTCGACCGCTTCAACCAGGCCTGGGCGACGCTCGACCCCGATGCCGTGGTGGCGCTGTTCGCCCCGGACGCGACGCTCCTTGCGACCGTCTCCAACGCCGAACGGACAACGCCGGACAAGATCCGCGAATATTTCGTCCAGTTCCTGAAGGGCGAGCCGGTGGCGCGGATCGACAGCTCGACCATCATCATCGACTGCAACACCGCGACCCGCACCGGAAACTGGACGGTGGTCACGAGGAATGCGGCCGGAGAGCGGGTCGATGTGCCGGCGCGCTACAGCTTCGTCTACGGGTGGGACGGCAGGGACTGGAAGATCAGGCACCTCCACTCCTCGGTCCGGCCGGCCCCGGTCCAGATGTGAGGCCCGCCGGGCGGGCTGGTCAGCCGACCACTTCGCCCGCGCAGGGGCCGAAGCCAAGGCGAAGCCCGGCGCGCTCTGCCCGGGCGGTGAGGCTGAGCCGGTCCCCGGCTTCGAGAAAGGTGCGCGTCTCGCCGGTGGGCAACGCGAGGGGCCGCTTCCCGCCCTCGGTCAGTTCGAGGAGCGAGCCGGCGGCGCCAGGCGCCTCGCCCGATATGGTGCCGGTGCCGAGGAGGTCGCCGGGGCGGAGGTTGCAGCCGTTCGAGGCGTGGTGGGCGACCATCTGCGCCGGGGTCCACCAGAGGTCGCGCGCGCTGCCCTGGCTGATGCGAAGGGGGGGAAGGCCGGCCGCGCGCATGGCCGCGCTCTCGAGCCAGGCTTCGACCGTGAGGTCGAGGCCCCCGGCCTGCTGGTCGGCCGGGTCGAGGAGATAGGGGAGCGGCTGCGGATCGCGCGGGGTGCGCGGCATGGCGGGGCAGCGGAACGGGGCGAGCGCTTCGGGGGTGACGATGAAGGGGGAGACGGTGGTCGCGAAGCTCTTGGCGAGGAACGGCCCGAGCGGCTGATACTCCCAGGCCTGGATGTCGCGCGCCGACCAGTCGTTGACGAGGGCGAAGCCGGCGATGTGGTCGGCGGCCTCGCCGACCGGGATGGGCTGGCCGAGGGCATTGCCGGGGCCGACCCAGATGCCGAGCTCGAGCTCGTGGTCAAGCCGTTCGCTTGGCCCGAAGCGGGGGCCCTCGGCGCCGGGAAGCTGGCCTGCGGGGCGGCGCACCGGCGTGCCGGAGACGACGACCGAAGAGGCCCGGCCATGGTAGCCGATGGGGACGTGGCGGTAGTTGGGCAGCAGCGGATTGTCGGGCCGGAACAGCGCGCCGACGCGGGCGGCGTGGTGGATGCCGGCGTAGAAATCGGTGTAGTCGCCGATCTCGCAGGGGAGATGGAGGCGCACCGCGGCGAGCGGCCTCAGGTGGGGGGCGGCGCGGGGTTCGGCGGCCGGGTCGGTCAGCAGGGCGAACAGGGCGCGGCGGAGCGCGACGCGGACCTCGCGGCCGGCGGCAAGGAGCTCGTTCAGGCGGTCGAAAAGGAGCTCGCCGACCGCCTCGTCGACCCCGGCGAGGAGGCCGGCGGCGAGCAGCGCCGGGAGATCGGCGACCCTTTCGGCGATGGCGATCCCGGCGCGGGGGCGGTCATCTTCGGCCGAGAAGAGGCAGAGCGGCAGGTTCTGCACCGGGAAGTCCGGGTGGGCATCGGCGCCGGGGACCCAGCTCCGGGCGGCGGGGTCGTGGGTGACGTCGAGGGTCATGGGAGCATTGCTGCGGGGAAGCCGGCCCAGGCGCTGTCATAATCGTGCTGGCGGGTCGGGTGGTCGAGCGCTGCGTCGGAGAGGGCGAGCGGGCTCCGGGTCTCGAACATGAAGGCGAGGCCCTCCTGCTTCTCGGGGGTGAGGGTGGCGTCGGTCGCGCGGCGCCAGCTTTCAAGATCGGGGCCGTGGGCGGCCATGCGGTTGTGGAGCGAGCTGCCGCCGGGGCCGAATCCGCCGGCCCTGGCGTCGTAGCGGCCGTGGATGAGGCCCATGAACTCGCTCATGACATTGCGGTGGAACCAGGGCGGGCGGAAGGTGGCCTCGGCGACCATCCAGCGCGGCGGGAAGATGACGAAGTCGCAAGATGCGGTGCCGGGCGTGTCGGAAGGCGAGGTGAGGACGGTGAAGATGGACGGGTCGGGGTGGTCGAAGCTGACGGTGCCGATGGTGGTGAAGCGGGCGAGATCGTAGCGGAAGGGGGCGAGGGTGCCGTGCCAGGCCGCGACATCGAACGGGCTGTGGGGGAGCCCGGTTGCGAACAGGCGGCCGCCGAGCTTCATGACGAGGCGGGTGGGCTGGTCGGCCTCGAGGGCGGCGTGGGGCGCCTCGAAATCGCGCGGGCTGGCAAGCGCGTTGGCGCCGAGCGGGCCGAGCTCGGGCAGGCGGAACGGGCTGCCGTGGTTCTCGAGCGCCCAGCCGCGCGCGGGTTCGTCAACGTCGACCCGGAACCGGACCCCGCGCGGGACCAGCGCGATGTGGCCGGGCGGCACTTCGAGCGGGCCGAACTCGGTCATGAGGTGGAGCGTGCCCTGCTGCGGGACGAGGAGCCACTCGCCATCGGCCGAGGCGAAGGCGCGGCCGGCCATGGGGGCGTTGCAGGCGTAGAGGAAGATGGAGACGCCGGTGTCGGCGGTGGCGGGGCCGGTTGCTGCCCACAGCGTCAGCCCGTCGAGCCAGTCGGTCGCGGCGGCGGCGTTGGGAAGCGGGCTCCAGCGCTCGCGGTCGGGCGAGAGGTGGCGGGCCGGGGCGAGGCCCGGGTGCGCGACCTCGGCGAAGCGGCCGTGCATGGCCGAGGGGCGGCGGCGGTAGAGCCAGCTGCGGCGGTTGTCGGCGCGCGGTGCCGTGAAGGCGGTGCCCGAGAGCTGCTCGGCGTAGAGGCCGAAGGCGGGCTTCTGCGGGGAGTTGCGGCCGATGGGGAGCGCGCCGGGCACGGCCTCGGAGGCGAGGTGGTTGCCGAAGCCGGCGAGCGGCGCAGCGGCGGTGGGCGTGAAGGGGCGGTTCATGCCCGCATGCCTTCGGGGACGACGCCGCGGCGGATCTGGTCGAGCTCGAGGCTTTCGAACAGGGCCTGGAAATTGCCCTCGCCGAAGCCGTCATTGCCCTTGCGCTGGATGATCTCGAAGAAGATCGGCCCGACCATGTTGGCAGTGAAGATCTGGAGCAGCAGGCCGCCCCCGGTCTCGGGCGTACCGTCGATCAGGATGCGGCGCGCCCGCATCGCCTCGACATCGTGGCCGTGGCCCGGGAGGCGCTGGTCGAGCAGCTCATAGTAGGTGTCGGGGGTGTCCTGGAAGGCGACGCCGTTGGCGCGGAGCAAGTCAACGCTTCTGAAGATGTCGTCGGTGGCGAGCGCGATGTGCTGGATGCCCTCGCCATTGTAGGCGCGCAGGAACTCGGCGATCTGCGACTGCTCGTCCTGGCTTTCGTTCAGGGGAATGCGGATCCTGTTGTCGGGCGCGGTCATCGCCTTCGAGAACAGGCCGGTGGCCCGGCCGCGGATGTCGAAGAAGCGGATCTCGCGGAAGTTGAAGATGCGCTCGTAGAAATCGGCCCATTTCGCCATGTCGCCGCGGGCGACATTGTGGGTGAGATGGTCGAGCGTGTGGAGGCCGACGCTCAGGTCGTTGCGGGTGGCGCCGGGGACGGGGCGGAAATCGACGTCGTAGATCTCGGCGGCGCCGTAGCGGTCGACGAGGTAGAGGTTGGCGCCGCCGATGCCGCGGATGGCGGGGATGTTGAGCTCCATCGGGCCGACCCGGCCCTCGACCGGCTCGGCGCCGCGGCGGACCGCCTCGGCGAAGGCATGGGCTGCATCGTGGACGCGGAAGGCCATGGCGTTGGCCGACGGCCCGCGCTTCGCCCGGAACAGGGCGGCCTGGCCCTCGGGCTCGGCATTCAGGAGGAAGTTGATGTCGCCCTGGGCGTAGCGGCGGACATTCTTGGAGCGGTGGGTGGCGACATGGGTGAAGCCGAGCGCCTCGAACAGGCGGCCGAGCGCATCCGGGTCGGGGCCGGTGAACTCGACGAACTCGAATCCGTCGAGGCCGAGCGGATTGTCGTGGGCCTGCCCTTCGCGCGCTGCGGTTGCCATTGCCGGCCCTCCTCCCAAATCCGGCATTACCGTAACACGAGTTACGACCTGGCGCAAGCGGCGAGGCGGGCGAGCAGCGCCATCAGCTGGTCGCGCTCGGCGGGCGAAAATCCGGCGACGAGTTCGTCCTCGATGGCGAGCGCGAGCGGGGCGACCTCGGCGTGGAGCCGTTCGCCCTCTTCGGTGAGGGCGAGTGCGAGCGTGCGCCGGTCATCGGCGCGGGCGCGCCGGATGAGGCCGCGGGCGACCAGCGCCTTGGCCGCGCGCGAGACGGTCATCTTGTCCATGGCGGTCTTCTCGACGAGCTCGGCCTGGGTGGCTGCACCTTCGGCGACGATGGCGATGACTCGCCATTCGGGGATTCGCAGGCCGAAGCGGGCGCGGTAGACATGGGCGATCCGGTCGGAGACGGCGTTGGCCGCGACCGACAGCCGGTAGGGCAGGAAATCCGCCAGAATCAGCCGCCGTGCCCCCATCGCGGCGGAATCTGCCACGCCGCGCCGGCGGCGCAAGGGGGTGCGACAGGGCTCAGGCCATGCGGTGGAGGGCGCAGACCTTGTTGCCGGAGGGGTCGCGCAGATAGGCGAGGTAGAGGCGCATGCCGCCTTCGCGCACCCCCGGCGGATCCTCGATTGCAGTCCCGCCATGGGCGAGGCCGGCAGCGTGCCAGGCCTCGACCTGCTCGGGGCTGGCGGCCGCAAAGCCGATGGTGCTGCCGTTGCCGCAGCTGGCGGGGTTGCCGTCGATCGGGGTGGTGATGGCGAAGGTGCCGCCCGCTGTCACCCAGAACACGCGGCCGCGGCCGTCGGCGAAGCCGGGGCCATGGCCGAGCGCGCCGAGGATGGCATCGTAGAAGGCCTTCGAGGCCTCGAGATCGTTGGCGCCGAGCATGACGTGGCTGAACATGGCACTCCTCCTCCTGCGCGGACGCTCTTGCGCCGGATGCGCCCTGCTGTCGCCTGCGAGAGGCGACAGGGGGCTAGCGGGGCTCGCCGGCGGGTGCGGGCGGTTCGCGCTCGGTCCCCGTCAGCGGCACGAACCGGACATCGGTGACGGTGCGCTCGGCCAGGCTGCCATCGGCGGCCTTCTCGACCAGGCGGAGCTGCTGGATCCCGCCTTCGGGCCCGACCGGGATGACGAGCCGGCCGCCGGGCCTGAGCTCGGCGACGAGCGCTGGCGGCACCCGCGGGGCGGCTGCCGTGACGATGATCGCGTCGTAGGGCGCGGCCTCTGGCCAGCCGAGGCCGCCGTCGCCGGTGTGGACTGCGACGCCCCGGTAGCCGAGGCGGGCGAGGCGCTCTCTCGCCTCGGCGGCGAGCGCGGGGATGATCTCGACCGAGACGACCTCTGCGCCCATGGCCGCGAGCACGGCGGCCTGGTACCCCGAGCCGGTGCCAACCTCGAGCACGCGGTCGCCCGGCTTCACGCCGAGCAGGTGGGTCATCAGCGCGACGATGGTGGGCTGGCTGATGGTCTGGCCGTGGGCGATGGGGAGCGCGCTGTCGTCATGGGCGGCGTGGCGCCAGGGCGCCGGCACGAATTCGGCCCGCGGCACGGCGGCGAGCGCTGCCAGCACGCGGGGGTCGTCCGCTTGCTCCGGGCCGATCAGCCGGGCATAGCCTGCCACCTTCTCCACCATCTGCTCCTCCCGCTTCATCTCCGGCGCCGCTCCAGCCCCCGGCACGGCACAGGCCGCAGCCAGCACGAGGAAGGCAAGCCATCGCATGGCTTCCCCCTAGCAGCTTCTTCGGACCAGTGCGCACGGCGCCCCGATCCCCGGCCCGGCCGCCCCGGCTTTCCGAGCTGCAGCGGGCAGGGCTGGCGCACCACCGGCCTGCCGCCAAACGACGAAGGGCTTCCGCCGGTGCAGACGCCTTGGCAGGGAGCTTGACATCCCCGCGCCGCTGTCGAATCATTGGGAGTACACAGGGGTTGATCATGATGAAGCTGCTCGCGGGCATTTTCTGCGTCTGTGCTGCCAGCTCGGCCAGCGCGCTCACCGTCCACACCAGCCCGTTCATTGCGACGGTCACGGCCACCAACGATTTCGAACTTGCGCCCCCCGGCTGCTGCTACGACGGTACCGCGGGCTACACCGAGCAGGGGATCACCGCGACCTATGTCGGAACTCCGGGCCGAATCAATTTCGGCTTCCCGTTGTACGGGGTGAGGACCTGGTATCCCCAAGGCGGCAGTGACGGCTACACGCGGCTCACCTTCGGTGGCCCGGTCCGGGCCGTCCAGTTCCTTGTCGGCTCCGGTTACGGCTGGTTCGAATCGCCGGCCTTCCTCTTCTACGATGTCCGCCTCGGCGGGGTTTCCATCGGCTCCGGCATCGCCGGCGGCGCGGCGGTGTTCGGCACCAGCGGCTCGTGGTACGGCTTCTCCGGCGCCAGCTTCGACGAGGTTCGGCTCCAGGTCCGCAACGACGGCGGCACGGTGTTCGATCCGGCGGCCTACGAACGCGGCGCGTTCGACATGATCCAGATCGGCGAGGCCATCCCCGAGCCCGGCACCTGGGCGATGCTGATCGCCGGCTTCGGGCTGGTGGGCAGCGCGCTCCGCTCCCGCCGCCGCCGCCGCGAGGCGCCTGCCGCCTGAGATCGCCTGACCAAGGCCTTCCCCGGGCGCAATGCCAGCGCCGTGGGACTCCTGCCCGTCTGCTTCAACCTGACCGCTTGGATTCCCATGGCGCTGCGCGCATGGATGCCCCTTGCGGCTGCGTGGAACAGAGGTAGAACGGCAACGCCATGAGTCTCACCCACATCCGCGTGCGCGGGGCGCGCGAGCACAATCTGAAGGGGGTGGACATCGATCTGCCGCGGGACCGGCTGATCGTCATCACCGGGCTTTCCGGCTCGGGCAAGTCGAGCCTCGCCTTCGACACCATCTATGCCGAGGGCCAGCGGCGCTATGTCGAGAGCCTGTCGGCCTATGCCCGCCAGTTCCTCGAGCTGATGCAGAAGCCGGACGTGGACCATATCGAGGGCCTTTCGCCGGCGATCTCGATCGAGCAGAAGACGACCAGCCGCAACCCGCGCTCGACGGTTGCGACCGTCACCGAGATCTATGACTACATGCGCCTGCTGTGGGCGCGGGTGGGGGTGCCGCATTCGCCGGCAACGGGGCTTCCCATCGAGGCGCAGACGGTCTCGCAGATGGTCGACCGGGTGATGGCGCTGGGCGAGGGCGTGCGGCTTCTCCTGCTCGCACCCGTGGTGCGCGGCCGCAAGGGCGAGTATCGGAAGGAGCTGCTCGAGTGGAAGAAGGCCGGCTTCCAGCGGGTGCGGGTGGACGGCACCCTGTTCGAGATCGACGAGGCGCCGGCGCTCGACCGCAAGCTGAAGCACGACCTCGACGTGGTGGTGGACCGGCTGGTGGTGCGCGACGGGCTCGAGACCCGGCTGGCCGAGAGTTTCGAGACTGCGCTGAGGCTCGCCGACGGGCTTGCAACCGTCGAGCTGGTCGACACCGGCGAGACGATCCTGTTCTCGGAAAAATTCGCCTGCCCGGTCTCGGGCTTCGCGCTGCCCGAGATCGAGCCGCGGCTGTTCTCGTTCAACGCGCCGCAGGGCGCCTGCCCGGCGTGCAACGGGCTGGGCGAGCGGCTGTTCTTCGACCCCGATCTGGTGGTGCCGAACGGCAATGTCTCGCTTGCCGATGGCGCGGTCGTGCCGTGGGCCAAGTCCTCGCCGCCCTCGCCCTATTACATGCAGGTGCTGGCAAGCCTGGTGCGCGCCCATGGCGGCTCGCTTGCCATGCCCTGGGCGAAGCTCCCCGAGGCGACGCGCCACGCCATCCTCCACGGCACGGGCGGGAAGGCGATCCCGCTCGTGTTCGAGGATGGGCGCAAGCGCTACGAGGTGGAAAAGCCGTTCGAGGGGGTGATCGCCAACCTCGAGCGCCGGTTCCGCGAGACCGAGAGCGCGTGGATGCGCGAGGAACTTGGCCGCTACCAGTCGGCCGCGCCGTGCGAGGCCTGCGGCGGGGCGCGGCTCAAGCCCGAGGCGCTCTCGGTGAAGGTGGCGGGGCGCCACATCAGCGAGGCGACCCGGCAGTCTGTCGCGGAGGCGGCGGAATGGTTCCTCGGCCTGCCGCACCGGCTGACCGAGCGGCAGAACACGATTGCCGCGCGGATCCTGAAGGAGATCAACGAGCGGCTCGGCTTTCTCGTCAATGTCGGGCTGGGCTATCTGGGGCTCGACCGGGCGTCGGGCACGCTTTCGGGCGGGGAGTCGCAGCGGATCCGGCTCGCCTCGCAGATCGGCTCGGGGCTGTCTGGCGTGCTCTACGTGCTCGACGAGCCGTCGATCGGGCTCCACCAGCGCGACAATGACCGGCTGCTCGAGACGCTGAAGCGGCTGCGCGACCTTGGCAACACGGTGCTGGTCGTCGAGCATGACGAGGATGCGATCCGCGCGGCCGACCATGTGGTCGACATGGGGCCGGGTGCGGGCCGTCATGGCGGCGAGGTGGTGGCAGAAGGGAGCCTGGCCGACATCCTGGCGGCGCCCGCCAGCCTCACCGGCGACTATCTGGCAGGCCGCCGGGCGGTGCCGGTGCCGGCGCGGCGCCGGGCCGGGAACGGCCATCGGCTTGTGATCAGGGGTGCGCGCGCCAACAACCTGAAGGGCGTGACCGCCGAGATCCCGCTCGGCACCTTCACCTGCGTGACCGGGGTGTCGGGCTCGGGCAAGTCGAGCCTTGTGATCGACACGCTGTGGCCGGCAGCGGCGCGCGCTCTGAACGGCGCGCGCACCCCGGTTGGCCCGCACGAGGCGATCGAGGGGCTCGAGTTTCTGGACAAGGTGGTCGACATCGACCAGTCGCCGATCGGGCGCACGCCGCGGTCGAACCCGGCGACCTACACGGGCGCCTTCACCCATATCCGCGACTGGTTCGCCGGGCTCCCCGAGGCGCAGGCGCGCGGCTACAAGGCAGGCCGGTTCAGCTTCAACGTCAAGGGCGGGCGGTGCGAGGCCTGCCAGGGCGACGGGGTCGTCAAGATCGAGATGCACTTCCTGCCCGACGTCTATGTCCAGTGCGAGGTGTGCAAGGGCCGGCGCTACAACCGCGAGACGCTGGAAGTGACCTTCAAGGGGCACAGCATCGCCGACGTGCTCGACATGACGGTCGATGATGCAGTCAAGCTGTTCGAGGCGGTGCCGCCGATCCGCGATCGGCTCGGGATGCTGGCCGAGGTGGGGCTGGGCTATGTGCATGTCGGCCAGCAGGCGACCACGCTTTCCGGCGGCGAGGCGCAGCGGGTGAAGCTGGCGAAGGAACTCGCCCGGCGGGCGACCGGGAAGACGCTCTACATCCTCGACGAGCCGACGACCGGGCTCCACTTCGAGGATGTGAGGAAGCTCCTCGAGGTGCTGCACGCGCTGGTGGATGCCGGGAACACGGTGGTGGTGATCGAGCACAATCTCGAGGTGATCAAGACCGCCGACTGGCTGCTCGACCTCGGCCCCGAGGGCGGGGCGGGCGGCGGCGAGCTGGTGGCCGCCGGCCCGCCGGAGGCGCTGCTGGCCGAGCCGCGGAGCCACACCGCGCGCTACCTCGCCCCGCTGCTCGTGCAGGCGAAGGCGGCGGAATAGAAGCGATCGGGGTGCGGGCGGAAGCCTCGGGCCCCCGCGCGCGTTCCCGGTTCCAGCGCTGTCAGGCGGCGGCGAAGCCGCAGCGGCGCGTGGCGTGGCCGACGAGGCCGAAGCCGGCGATGAGGAGGGCCCAGATGGCCGGCTCGGGGACGGCGCCGCCCGAGGCGGGCAGCAGGATGTCGCCGGGGCCGCGGATGGTCATTGTCCAGACGCCGAAATCGTCATTGTCGAACCCGCTCGTCACCGTGAAGCAGGTGGTGCCGGGGACCAGGGCGAAGTCGAAGCCGGAGCGGAGAGCGCGGTGGCTGCGAGAAGTGCTGCAGCGTGAGCAAGGCGCATGATGGTTCCCCTCCATTGCGACCCCGGCCCCCTCGCCGGGACACCGGCGCCGGAATGAACCGCCTCCTGCCGCGACGCAAGACGGTTGGCGCGCTCAGAAGGCGAAGCCGATCGAGATGCTGGTCAAGGTCGAGAGGGGTTCGTAGGTGGGAGCCGGCTCGGCCTCCCACTGGAGGTTGAAGGAGAGGATGACCGACAGGCCGTCGAGGATCGAGGTGCGCAGGCTGACCGTGTTGTCGATGGTGGAATTGGCAGCGAGATAGAGGGTGTTGACGTTCGACAGCCGGGTCTCGCGCCACAGGTTCCAGTTGACCCTGGTGCCGACCCGGACGGCAAGGTCCTGGCGGAGGTCGCCGTCGTAGAAGCGGGTCTGGCGGGCGGCGGGGCCGACGGCGAGGCTGCCGTCGAGCCGCTTGCCGCGGGTGAAGGTTGCGCCATAGCCGGCGGACTCGACCATCCGGTCGCGGATGCCGGCCGAGAAATTCTTGAGATAGGCAATGCGGGCGTAGAGGAAGCGATGGTCGGTGAGCTTGAAGTCCGACTGCCAGAAGGCGGTGACGCGCTTGGTGGGGTCTCTGTCGCCGGAGAAGGAGTAGTAGAGCTGGATTTCGGCAGCGTTGCGCCAGTCGGGGCCGTCGCGGCCAAGCTCGAGCTCGGCAGTGGTTGTGGTCCGGCCGGAGTTGCCGGTGGCGGTTGACCCGCCGAGCCGGATCTCGCCGCTCCAGTCGGTGAGGAGGCCCTTTTCGGCGATGCGGGCATAGCGCGCCGCGCGGGCCCGGCTGGTGGCGTCTTCGACCAGGGCATCGATCGCGGCGGTCGACTGGGGCCAGGTCGCCTTGGCGACCTTCACGACGGTGCGGATCTCCTGCTCGTTGCCCGAGGCGACTGCGGTTTCGAGCATCTCCCGGGCGCCGGGCGGAACCGGATCGTCCGCCTGGGCGCCGACCGGGGCTGCCGCCATCGCGCCAAGCGCTGCCATGATGAATCCCGGCTGCCGCAACGGGCCTCCCTCCATCGTCCCGGTCGGCCAGCCCTAGGCGTTGGCGGCAGCCCCGGCAAGCCAGCCCCGGCACGCCGACCGGCGGCCGGGGCCGGGCCGCGATCCACGGCCGGGCACGGCCTGCCCGTCAGAAGCGGATGATTGCCGAGCCGCGGACGCCGTGGTCGCTGGTGCCGGCGCCGACGCGGCCGGAATAGCCGACATCGAGCTCGACGCGCTGGCCGACCCTGCCGGTGAGCGCGACCCCGAGCGCTGCTGCATCGCGGGCGAGCGGCACCCCGGCGATGGCGAAGGCCGGGCCGCTGGCGAAGGCCATGCCGACGCGGTCGCCGCTGTCGCCGCCGACATGCTGCCAGGCAGCGGTTGCGGTCATGCCGAGCCTGCCCCCGGTGCTGGCGAGGCCGAGATGGGCCCGGCCGCCGACCAGGCTGGTCCAGTAGGTTCCGCCGCTCGCGTCGACGCTGCGGAGCGCGGCCGCGCCGCCGCGTTCGCGGAAGTCGCTTGCGCTCACCCTGACGACGGCGATGCTGGCGAACGGCTCGAGGCCGACCGCGCCCATGTCGAAGCGCCAGCCGGCATCGCCCCAGAGCTGGAACAGGCCGACATCGTAGTTTGCGGTCAGCGTGTCGAGATAGCCCGGGATGCTGACCTGGCGGGTGGTGGAGATGTCGCGCCACATCTGGGCGATGCCGGCCCGGATGCCGAGGCCTGCTGCGCGCGCCTCGCCCTGCATGGCGCCTGCCGAGCCGTAGGCGGCATAGCCGCCGAAGTGGATGTCCTTCGTGCGGGCGCGCGACGCGCGGTCGACCACGTCGATGTCGGCCTCGCCATAGCCGCCGAGGACGCCGACCACGAGCGAGTCCGAGAGGCGGATGTCGGCACCGAAGAAGATGCCGCCGATGCTGCGGTCGAGGGTTGCGGCGTTGCCGTCGCCGTCGAAGCTGCCCCAGGCGCCATAGCCGTGCATCCAGAAGGCGTTGCGCTCGTCGGGCGCGGCATTGGCGCGCACGCCGACGGCCTCGCGGACGAACCGGCTGTCCTCGAAGGTGGCGCCGCGCAGCGAGGCGTGGATCTCGCCCGAGACGAGATCGAACGCCGCGCGCGCCGACGCATCGTCGGGCAGGTAGGCGATGGCGCGATAGACCGCGCCATTGCCGGGGGTGTCGACGCCCGAGGCGGCTGCCATCTGGTTGGGCGTGCCGCCGACGGACGTGAAGGCCGAGGTCTGGCGGACGCCGAGGTGGACAGTGTTGGGGTCATATTCGGCGACGAGGTCGATGAACCGGGAGACGCGGGTGTCGCCGGCCAGCGCGTAGGTGCCGGTGCGGCCGCCGGCGGCGGTAAGCACGGTGTAGCGGCGGCCGAGTTCATAGGGTGCGGAATCGAGCTTGGCGACCCGCAGCGTGGCGCCGGTTTCGATCGTTGCAGTGCCGCCGATGGCGAGGAGGTCGGTCTGGCCAGTCGAGGTGAGCTCGACATCGTAGGTGGCGCCGGCGGCCTGGGTGAAGTTGCCGAGGATGGTGAGTGTGCCGATGCTGGCGCCTGGCGCGATTCGGCCGCCGGTGTTGACGAGCGCGCCGCCGACCGAGCCGGTGCCGCCCAGCGTTGCAAGGTTGGCGACGGTTGCGACCGACTGGTCGAGCGTGCCCTGGACGAGGAGCCGGCCCTCGGTGACGATGGTGGCGCCGGAGAGGCTGTTGGTGCCCTCGAGGACGAGCGTGCCCGCGCCGCGCTTCTCGAGCGTGCCGGCGCCGGCGATGCCGTTGGCGAAGCTGCCCTGCGCGGCCGGGTCGAAGATGAGCGTGGCCGGTTCGGCGATGGTGACGGCGCCGGTGCCGAAGGCTTCATGGTTGCCGATGAGCGTGCCTGCCGAGACCAGGGTGCCGCCGCTGTAGCTGTTGACGCCCTCGAGGACGAGGATGCCGTCGCCCGTCTTCTCGACCGTGGACGTGCCGACCAGCGGGGCCGAGATGACGGCGCGGATCGGGTCGGTGACCGGCCGGATTTCGCCGTCGCCGTCGCCACCGCCATCTCCATCGCCGCCGCCACCACCGCTGCCGCCACTGCCGGTCAGCGGGCAGGCGACGCTGGCGCAGATGCGGACGGTCGGCCCCGTGAGCGTGACCGGATCGCCGGTCAGCCGGTAGCCATCCACCGTGAAGGTCAGGCCGCCGAGCCTTACCGGGCCGAGGCTGTCGTCGATCTCGACGGTGCCGGGCGCGGCCGAGAAGATGACCGTCGGCCCGCTGTCTCCGAGGGCGTTGTTGGTGGCCCCCGACTGGGTGGTCAGGTTGGTGCTGAAAGCGGTGAGCACCCCGTTGCCGCCATCGACTGCGCCGTTGCCGGCATTGCCGGCGCCGTCGCCGTCCCAGAAGAAGGCGTCGCCGGCGGGTGGCTCGGGCGATGGCGAGGCGCCGGGGGCGAAGGCGGCGCCGCCGTAGGTGAAATAGCTGTCGAAGCTGTCGAAGCCGAGCAGGAGCAGCTGGAACGGGCTGGCCGCAGTGATGGTGAACGGGCCGACCTTGTCGGAGACGTCGATGTTCGCGAACGAGAAGCCCGAGCCGCCGATGGGCGCGAAGGGCGCCGTGACCGGGTTGCCGTCGATCTGGAGGGTTCCGATCGCGGTTTCGAGCATGATGAGCTGGATGAAGTCGGTCGGGAAGTTGGCGACTCCCAGCGGCGGCGCAAAGACATAGGAGGAGAGCCACTGGTCCTGGCCGGGCACGATCGTCATCGCCGGGTCGGTGTTGGCGCCGGCCTCGCCCTGACCGACCAGATACTGGCCGACGAGGACCTTGTTGGTGGCGGTGAGCTCGACCCCGCCGGCGACGCGGCCCTCGTAGAACTGGCCGGCGTTGAGCGTGGCGACGAGGGTGCCGTTGGCCCTGACTTCGGTGTTGTCGGCGGTGGCAACCACGCGCACCACGTTGCCGAGCGTGCCGGTCCGCTCGGTCTGGGCGAGATAGTAGGTGGTGGACAGCGCCTCGACGGGCGGCATCTGTTCGACGATGTGATCGCAGGCGGTGACGCCGGTGGGGACGTTGGTGCAGCGGTTGCCGGAGAAGACCGCGATCGGCTTGTCGGAGGTGACCCTGGTGCCGGTGAGCTGGCTGTTGGCCGTGAGCATGAAGGTCTGCAAGCGGTTGAGGGTCTGGACGACCTGGGTGCCGTCGGGCCGGGTGAAGGTGACGGTGGTATTGTCCTGGGTCGCCTGGACCGAGACCTGGTCTTCGAAGATGTTCTGGTAGCCGAGGACGAAATGGTCGGTGCCGAGCCGGCTGCCGTCGATGAGATAGGCCATGTCGGTCGTGAACTGGCGGCGGGAGAGATAGTAGCCGGAGATGGCGTTCGACGACTGGACGAAGATGCCCTTGTCTTCAACCACGCCCGAGGCCAGCTGGGCGGTGAGCGGGAGATCGATGACGGTGAAGCCCTCCGGGCCGAGGTTGAACTCGGTGGAGACGGGCGAGAGCGACCACAGTCCGGTGGTGTTCGGAGGGCCGAAGAGGAAGAGCTGGCGCTTGTCGTTGGCGCCGGCGAGGTTGGGATTCATCTGGAAATAGAGGCTGTTGGCCGAAGCGGCGGTGGCGAGCGCCGCGAGCGTTGCGAGCGCCGTGGTCCGCAAGAGATGTTTCATTTTATGATCCTCCCGAAAGGCTGGTAAATCGCCCCTAGCCCCGGAACAGACCGTTTATAGCAGAAATGCGACAAAAAAGGCCGGAACTGGCCTGGCTCGGGCATTGTCATGACGCGATCGCTGCCAGGCAGGCGGCCTGGCTGGCAGCGGGCCGGTGCTGCCGTCGGTCGGGAAGAGGTCGGCCTCGCGGGGTGCGGCTGGCGACTTCCTCCCGCAGTCCGGATTTCGGCCGTGCGGGTCGCGTGGTGCGCAGGCCATCCGGGGGTTCGGGGCGGGGCTGTACCATGACGACCCCGAGGCTGGCTGGCCGCCAGCCAGGCTCATCGGGCTGATGGCAGCCGACCGGAACGGCGCTGGGCGCGCTATCCCCGACCGAAGCAACCACCGAGCCCTTCCGGGCAAGTCCAGCAGACCCGGCGCTTGCGAGGCTCACCGTCAGCTCTCGCGGCGGCCAATCCGGCTGCAACTGGGCCCGGCTGTCAACCCGCTCGCCCTCGCCCGCGGGGACCGGATGCGGGTGCAGCCCCTGCTGGACGGCCAGCCCATTCCCGCCATCCCCGTCATGGCCGGCGTGGCCCGCAATTCCCGTACCCGCCACCCGACGACCGATGCTGCAGGCTGGTCCGATATCACCGCCCGGAACCGGGGGCTTGCCGTGATTGCCGCCATGCTGGTCGAGCCGGACGCGGCCGACCCGCCGGCGCGTCAGCGCATTGACCCGTGGCGGGCAGGCGACCGGTACGCCATGCCCCGCCGCACATCCACGCCCTCGTCTTCGCCCGCACCCTC
>CALLWN010000045.1 GCA_938016505.1 uncultured Sphingomonadaceae bacterium | reverse complement strand
CGCGTCGCTGGCCCATGCCCGCTGCGGGCTCGACGCCTGGCGGCACGCCTGCAACCTCGTCGGGCCACACGCGAAACTGGGCGGGAAGACCCCCGCCGGGATCGCCGGCCAACATGTCCGGGGGCATGCCCCCGGGCATGTAGCCATCACCTCAAACACCCATCATGAAGGAGCCGGACCCTACCTCTGATTTGCAACAATCAGGGGCGCACGTCACCCGCGCCACCAGCCGAACCACCGCCTTTTTCGGACGGCGGCACCATCTGGAACCGTCTGACTCGTCGGAAGGTTTGGTGGACGCACTAGGGCTCGAACCTAGGACCCGCTGATTAAGAGTCAGCTGCTCTACCGACTGAGCTATGCGTCCATGCCTCTCGGGCGGGCGAGGCGGGTAGCAAGGGGCCTGGGGCTTGTCCAGCCCCCCGCGCGTGCGGCTGGCACCTCGCGGCGACGGCTTTCCTGGTCGATCCCGATGAGGATGCCGAGCGCGGGCATGACGGTCAGCATCGCGTTGCCGCCATAGCTCATGAGCGGAAGCGGGAGACCGACGACGGGCGCGAGGCCCATCACCATCATCAGGTTGATGAGAACATAGTAGAAGATGGTCATGGTGAGACCGCCGGCGACGAGGCGCTGGAAGGTGCCGGTGGCGCGGAAGGCGACCCGCCAGCCCCAGGCGAACAGGATGCCATAGGCGAGGAGAAGGACGGCACCGCCGACGAGGCCCCATTCCTCGGCCATGGTGGCGAAGATGAAGTCGGTGTGGGGTTCGGGGAGGTAGGCGAGGTGGCTCTGCGAACCCTGGAGAAAGCCCTTGCCCGAGATCCCGCCCGAGCCGATCGCGATCTTCGACTGGGTGATGTGGTAGCCTGCGCCGAGCGGGTCGGCGGCGGGGTCGAGGAAGATGAGGATCCTGGCCTTCTGGTAATCGTGCAGCATGTTGAAGAGGATGGGGAGCGCAGCCGCGCCAATGAGCGCAGGGACCAGGAAGAACCAGACCGAAAGGCCGGCAAGGAACATGACCGTCGCCCCGCCGGCGATCAGGGTGATCGAGGTGCCGAGATCGGGCTGGAGGAGGACGAGGACGACCGGCATGGCGACGAGGAGGAGGGGAAGCAGCAGGCCCTGGAGCTTTCCGACATGGGCGAGCGGGACGAACTGGTAGACCCGGGCGAGCGCGAGCACGAGGACGAGCTTCATCACCTCGGAGGGCTGGAGACGGAGAATGCCGAGATCGAGCCAGCGCTGCGAGCCGCCGCCGAGTGTGCCCACCGCCTCGACGAGGGCAAGCGCGACGAGGGTGAGGGCATAGAGCGGGAAGGCGAGCCTGAGCCAGAGCGTGGGCGGCACCAGCGACACGGCGAACATGACAGCGGTGAGGACGAGAAGCCGGATCATGTGGTTGGCCGCCCAGGGCGCGATGCTGCCGCCGGCGGCGGAGTAGAGCACGACCGCGCCGAAGCTCCCGATCGCGAGCACGAGGAGGATGAGGCCCCAGGGCTGGGTGGCAAGGCGCTGGGGCCAGCGGGCGTTCAGAAGGCCCATCATCTTGCCGGTGCTCCGGCGGACGGCGCTGGCGCAGCCGACGGGGGTGCGGCGGCTGCCGCGGCCGCTTCCGCAGCGGCGCGGCGGGCGGCGTCTTCGGTGGCGCGGCGGCGGCGCTCGCGCTCGCCGACGCGCTTTTCGAGGTCGGTCTCGGCCCGGTCCCGGTCGTAGATGTAGGTCATGGCCTGGCGGGCGACGGGAGCTGCCGCGCGCGAGCCCGACATGCCATGCTCGACGACCACGGCGACGGCGTAGCGCGGCTGGTCGACCGGTGCAAAGCCGATGAAGAGGCCATGGTCGCGCAGGCGCCAGGGCAGGCTTTCGTTGCGGCGCACGCCGCGCCGGCGCTCGGCAGCCGTGATGATGCGGACCTGGGCGGTGCCGGTCTTGCCGGCGAGCTCGATGCCCGGAATGGGGAGGCGGGCGCTGCGCGCCGTGCCGCCGGGGCCATTGACGACCTCGCGCATCCCTTGCCTGACGACGCCGAGCCAGTCGGGCCGGATGGCGAGCGGGGGGAAGGCAGCTGGCGGCGCATCGGCGAGCAGCCGGGGCTCGACGATCTGGCCGGTTGCGATCCGCGCTGTCATCACTGCGAGCTGGAGCGGGCTCACGAACAGCGAACCCTGGCCGATCGCGGTGTTGAGCGTGTCGGCGACGGTCCAGTCCTCGCCGAAGCGCTTCGCCTTCCATGCGGCATCGGGGACGATGCCGGCGCGCAACGAGGGAATCGGAAGCTGGTCGAAGGTCTGGCCGAGGCCGAGGGTGCGCGCCATGTCGGCGACCGCCTGGTTCCCGATGCGGCGCGCGGTGGCATAGAAGAAGACGTTGCACGAGGCGGCGATGGCGCGCTCCATGGCCACCGTGCCGTGGCCGCTGCGCTTGTGGCAGTGCCAGCTGCGCCCGCCGACCGTGTAGCGGCCGGGGCAATGGACGGTATCGGTCGGCGGCACGCCCTCGGCGAGGGCGGCAAGGGCCGTCACGGTCTTGAAGGTGGAGCCCGGCACATAGAGGCCCTGGGTCGCCTTGGGGAGGAGGGGCTTGTGGTCATCCTCCTGCAATTGCCGCCACAGCGCCGAGGGGATCCGGTTGGAGAAGATGTCGGGATCGAAGGCCGGGACCGAGAGCAGGCAGGTGATGCCGCCGGTCTGGCAGTCGATGACGACGACGCTCGCGCTCTCGTCGCCGAGGAAGGCGGCGAGATGCTGCTGGAGGCCGCGGTCGATGGTGAGCCTGACCGTCTCGCCGGGCGTGTCGGGCCGGCTGTCGAGCTGGCGCAGGATCCGGCCCCGGGCGTTGACCTCGACCCGCTCGACGCCCGGCGTGCCGCGCAGCCGCTGGTCGAGCCCACGCTCGACGCCATCCTTCCCGACCCGGAAGCCGGGGTGGAGGTAGAGCGGGTCGCGGCTCTCCTGCCACTGTTCGCGGGTGGGCTTGCCGACATAGCCGAGCGCATGGGCGAAGGCCGCGCCGCCGGGATAGTGGCGGACATAGGTGCGCACCGGCTGCAACCCGTCCATGTCGGCGAGCTCGACGTTGAGCGCGGCATAGGCGTCCCAGCCGATGTCGGACGCGATGCGCAGCGTGCCCGATCCGCGCAGCGATTTCGCGCTGTCGAGAAGCTCGGCACGCTCCTCGGCTGACAGGGGGACGAGCCGGGCGATGCGGTCGAGCGCGGCCTCGAGGTCGCCGGCGAGGCTCGGGACCAGCTCGACGCCATAGGCCGGCCGATTCTCGGCGAGCGGCAGGCCGGCCGCATCGACGAGAAGGCCGCGCCGGGGCGGCACCAGCCGGAGCGCGACCCGGTTGCGCTCGGCAGCCGCAGAGAGCGCCTCGCGCTCGCTCACGGCAAGCCAGCCCATGCGGCCGAGCAGCACGCCGCCGGCAAGCAGCTGGGCCCCGGCGAGAAGCAGCGCCCTGCGCTCGAAGATGAGCTGCTGGAGGCGGCTGGCGTGCATCAGGGCCTCGCCATGCGGCGGGCGAGCGCGGCCACCAACGCGAGCGCTGCCGGGTAGAGGAGGATCGTGAGCGCTGCCTGGACGAGCAGGGGCTGGGGCGCCGGCGCTCGGCCGGCGAGGGCAAGCGCTGCGAGTTCGAGCCCGGTGGCAAGCATGACGAGGGCAGCGGCGGCCAGCCAGCCCGAGGCGAGGCCCGGATTGGCCATGCGCTCTTCGCCGAACCGGATCGCGATCCGGATGGCGGGAAGAACCAGTGCGGAAACCCCGAGCGGCAGGCCGCCGACGGCGTCGTGGAGAAGGCCGATGACGAACAGGCTCCAGCTTGGGAGCAGCCGTGGCACCACGCCCGACCAGGCAATGAGGAGGATGAGGGGCAGGTTGGGGAGCGCGCCGGCGGCCAGCGGTAGCGGCAGGGCGGAGAGCAGCGCGCCGGCAGCGAGGCTCGCTCCCGGAACCGAGGCGCGCGTTGCGGCCGGGACCGGGCGGGCTGACAGGCTCATGGCCGTTGACCTGGCACTGGGGCGGGCGCGGGTGCGGCGGGCCGGGACGGGGCGGGCCGGGACGGGGCGGGCGCGGACGGCGTGGGCGCGGGAGCTGGCCGGTCGGCCTCGTCGGCGGCGGGCGGGGTGGGGACCGGCTCTGCCGGCGGGAGCCAGGGCGCTTCGACGCTGACCGGCCCGAGCGCCGACGGGCGCACCAGGGGCCTTGCCCGGGGCGGGCTTGCCTCGATGTCGGTGATGACCGCAACCGGGAGACCTGGCGGGAACAGGCCGCCGTCGCCGCTCGTCACCAGCCGGTCGCCGGCGGCAAGGCGGGCGACACCGGGGGCGGGATCATGCTGGAACAGCAGCTCCGGACCGCCGGTGCCCTGGGCGATCCCGGTCCAGCCGATCCGCTCGACGATGACCGGAACCCGGCTGTTCGGGTCGGTCAGCAGCATGATGCGCGAGGCGATGAGGCCGACATCGGTGACCCGGCCGGCGAGGCCCTCGGGGGCGATCACTGGCATGCGCGGGGTGACGCCGTGGCGGCTGCCGACCGAGAGCGTCGCGGTACGGGCCGAGCCGGTCGCGGCCGAGGCCGAGGCGATGCCCGAGGCGACGAGGCGGCGCTCGGGCCGGTGGAGGCGGAGCAGGGCGTCGAGCCGCGCGATCTCGGCCTCGAGCGCTTCGGTGCGGGCGGCGGCGGCGCGGGCGGCGGCGATCTCGGCCTCGAGGGCGCGGTTGCGCGCGACGGTTGCGAAATGGTCGGACACTGCATCGGCGAGCGCGCGCACGCCCTTCACCGGCGCGCTGACAAGGGTGATTGCCGGCGACAGGATGTCGAGCACGGCGGCGCGCACCCGCGTGCCCTGGGCAG
>CALLWN010000044.1 GCA_938016505.1 uncultured Sphingomonadaceae bacterium | reverse complement strand
CCGGCCTGTCCGGGCTGCAGGCCGCTCTCCTGCTCGCCTCGGAAGGCGCTCGGGTTCTCGTCCTCGAGGCCGATTCCCGCGTCGGCGGCCGAATCCGCACACTCGACGGTGCCGAGGGGCGCCCGGAGGCCGGCGGCGCCGAGATCGGCCCCTTCTACGCCCGGGTCCACCGCCTCGTCGAGGATCTCGGCCTCAAGATCGTCTCCCGCCCGCCGGCAGGCCAGGGGATGGCGCTCCATGTCGGGGACACGCTCATCCCGGCCAGCGCCTGGGCCGACCACCCGGTCAACCCGGTGAAGGGCGAGTTCCGCAGCGTCCCCCCGTTCGCGCTCGAAGCCGCTCTGATGCAGCGCGCTCGGCCGCTGCCGGCCCCCGAGAGCTGGCTCGAGCCGGAATCGGCACGACTCGACGGCCGCTACGACCGCTTCCTCGTCGGCCTCGGTGCGCGGCCCGAGATGCTTCCGCTGGTCACGGTGGGCCATCCGGTCACACCCTTGTCGGAAGTCTCGGCGCTGTGGATGATGCGCCGTCACACGCTTCGCCAGCACTCGCGCACCCGCGGCGACCTGACCTTTCTCGACGGCGGCATGAGCCGGCTCACCGACGCCATGGCGGGCCGCCTCGGCGACTCGGTGCGGACTGCAACGCCAGTGGTGGCGATCGTGCAGGATGCGACCGGAGTCGAGGTGCGCACCGCAACGGGCGAACGGCTGCGCGCCGGGCGCGCCATCGTCACCACGCCCGCGCCCGTCACAGCCCGGATCGCGTTCGACCCTGCGCCACCGGCCGCGGTGGGAGCCGCATGGCGGCGGCTGCCCTATGGCCAGGCCATGAGCATCTTCCTGCCGGTCAGGAAGCGCTTCTGGGAGGATGACGGCCTGCCGCCGTCGATCTGGAGCCAGAGCCTCGGCGGGCGCGTCTTCCTCGTCGAGAATGACGTTGGCAGCTACCTCTGGTTCTATGCGTCCGGCCCGGATGCGGCCCCGCTGCAGCGGCTCGCTCCCGCCGAGGCGATCGCCCTCGTCCAGTCCCGGCTTGTTGCGCTGCGCCCTGCCCTCGAAGGGCAGCTTGGCGCGCCCTCGGCGCTGTGCTGGTCACGCCACCGCTGGGCCCGCGGCACCTTCGCCACCCGGCATCCGGGCGACCTTGCCGCGTTGCAGACCAGGCTGCGAACACCGATCGGGCGGGTCCACTTCGCCGGTGAGCACACCGCCGATCTGGCCATGGGGATCGAAGGCGCGCTCGAGAGCGGCGAGCGCGCCGCCCTCGAGGTCCTGACCTGACTGCCCCTGGGACTGCACCCGGTCCCGGCCGGGAAACGCGCGCGGCCGTTCCGCGCCGACTGCCGCCCGCAGTGTACCGCGCGCTGCGCTGCCGCCGCTCCGGCCCGGGCTGCGATTGGCTCCGAGTCGTATGGTGGCATCTTGACGCACCCTCTTTTGTCGGGCCATCATGACGACATGATGACCTGAGGAGGGGAGAAATCATGACATCAGCTGCGCGACCCGCAGGCATGCATGCCAGACGGCAGAAGGCCCGCCCGACGGCCCAGCCTGGCGCCCGCCACTGGCTGATGGGAGCCGCCCTCGTCGCCGGCGCCGGGTTCCCCTTTGCCGGCGCGGCGCTTGCCGAAACCGCCGAGGCCACCGAGGAATCGGCCCGCGGCGGCCTCGGCGAAATCATTGTCACGGCCAAGCTCCGACCCCAGCGCATCGAGGACCTGCCACTCTCCGTCACCGTCCTCGATCCGCAGGAATTGCGCCGCGCCGGCCAGCGCGACCTGCGCGACTTTGTCGGCGAGATGCCGAGCCTTGTGCTCGAGGCCTCGCGCGGCCGGGCCTCGCCCTCCACGCTCGCCATCCGCGGCCTTGCCCCCAACACCATCAACAAGCAGCTCCAGTCGGTCTCGGTCTTCCTTGACGGCGTCTTTCTGGGCGGCTCGGCCTCGGTCATGGATCCGCCCAACATCGGCGCGATCGAGCTCATCCGCGGCCCGCAGTCGGCCCAGTTCGGCCGCCAGACCTATGCCGGCGCCATCAACTACCGCACGCTCGACCTGAAGCCCGACCGGTTCCAGGTCGACACCCTCTTCGCTGTCGCCAACAACCGTCGCGCCGAGGCGCCGAACTGGGAAGTCGACGTGACCGGAACGGTCCGCCTGACCGAAGGGGTCTGGGCCACCGTCCAGGGCCGGACCCGAACCCAGGGCGCGCTCGCCGAAAAGACCAACGCCCTGCGCACCATCGAGATCGGCGAGGAGAGGACGAAGAGCGGCTACGGCTCGATCCTCATCAACCCGGATCCGTCGCTTCGGATCCGTCTCACCGGCATGGCCCAGTTCCAGCGCGACTCGACGCCCGCCTTCACGACCATCCAGCCCGAGGAGTGGATCGCCCAGGGACTCTCGCTGACCACGGTGGGCGGGATCCTGTGGCCCGACGGCCGCCTCGGCGAAGTCACCGCCAGCATGGCCGGCTGCGAGAGCGCCGCTGGCCGCCCGCTCGAGTGCGGGCTCGACCGCAACCAGTATTTCGCCTCCGTTGTCGCTGAATATACCCTGCCGAACGACTATCAGATTGCAGTTCGATCTGGCTGGCAGACAGAGAAGAACTGGGCCAACCAGGACCTCTACTTCCGCCAGTCGCCAGACCCATTCTTTGGAACGAGGCCCTACTCGCGCCGGGTCTCGAACACCGCAGTCTCGGCGACCAAGCTCGCCAACCCATTCTTCTCCGCTACGTGGGACGAGTTTACGTCCTACAGCGTGGAGGCGCGACTGTCGTCGCCCCCCGAACGGCGCCTCGCCTGGCGCGCCGGGGTCTTCTTCTACAAGGAAAGCCTGTCGAACTTTGCCGCAGTCCACGTCCGCCCTGAAAACCCCGCTGGGCGGAGTCGCGGCGACGAGGATGTGCGCAACATCGCGCTGTTCGGCGACGCGACGTTCGAGGTGACTGCCGGCCTCAAGGTCCAGGCCGAGGTCCGCTACGACCAGGAACGCAATGTCTTTCAAGCCTGCCTCGTGTGCACCAACGCGCCAACCGGCGCCTTCAATCCCAACCGGCTCACGGAAACGAGCAGCCAGTTCCTCCCCAGGCTCACCCTCTCCTGGGAGCCGGCGCGCGACAGCCTCGTCTACTTCCTCTACTCCGAGGGCACCAAGCCGGGGCGCTGGAACCAGACCATCCGCACCGAGTTCCGGTACGTCGAGCCGGAGCGGAACTACAATTTCGAGATCGGAGCCAAGTCCCGCCTGCTCGACGACCGGCTCTTCCTCTCCGGCGCGGCCTTCCTCATGAAGGTCCGCGACCAGCAGTTCTCGGCTGTCTCGACCCAGTCTGGCACCCCCGTCACCCTGTTCGAGAACATCGGTGAAAGCCGGATCGAGGGCTTCGAGATCGAGGGCCTGTTCCAGCCGGTGCCGGAACTCCGCCTGCGCGGCGGCGTCGGCTACGCCCGGCACCGCTACACCTCCCCGGTCGCCCCCACCGATCCCAACCTGCTTCGTATCTTC
>CALLWN010000043.1 GCA_938016505.1 uncultured Sphingomonadaceae bacterium | reverse complement strand
ATCGAGGCCGGCCTTTCCAGCTACCCCGGGCTTCCCCACCGGCTCGAGGTGGTGGCGACCGTGGCAGGAGTGCGCTTCGTCAACGACAGCAAGGCCACCAACCCCGAGAGCGCGGCGCCCGCGCTCCAGGCCTTTCCCGGCACCCACTGGATCGCCGGCGGCCAGGCCAAGACCGACGATCTCGATGTCTGCCTGCCCCATCTCGGCAATGTCCGCGCCGCCTATCTCGTCGGCGAGGCTGCGTCCCGCTTCGCCGAGATCCTCGCCCCCCATGTCCGCATCGTCCGCTCGGGCACGGTCGCACAGGCCGTGGCCGATGCCGCCGCCGCGGCACAACCGGGCGAGACGGTGCTGCTGTCGCCCGCCTGCGCCAGCTTCGACCAGTTCCGCGACTATGCCGCCCGCGGCGAAGCCTTCCGGGCTGCGGTCGCCGCCCTCGGGGGCCGCGCCGGTGCTTGAGCTGTTCCGCCTCGGCCGGGCCGACCGCTCCTTCCTCGCCCGCTGGTTCTGGACGGTCGATCGCCCGCTCCTCTTCCTCCTGCTCGCCCTGATGGGCTTCGGCCTCATCGCGGTTGCCGCAGCCTCGCCGGCGGCTGCGCTGCGCCTCTCCGACGCGGTGACGCGGCTCCCCCCGCTCCACTTCCTCGAACGCCAGCTGGTCTGGGCAGCGCTCGGCCTCGTCGTCATGCTCGGCGTCTCGATGCTCGAGAAGCGCGCTGCAAGGCGGCTCGCCCTCGCCGGCTGCCTTGCCGCGCTCGCCGCCCTCGCCGCCGTCCCCTTCGTCGGCGCCGAAGTGAATGGCGCGACCCGCTGGATCCAGCTCCCGGGCTTCCAGTTCCAGCCCATCGAACTGCTGAAGCCGCTGTTCGTCGTGGCGACAGCCTGGCTCCTCGCCGCCCGCTTCGACGATCCGTCGCTCCCGGTCATCCCGCTGTCGGCGGCGAGCCTGCTCCTCGTCATCCTCCTCCTCGTCCTCCAGCCCGATTTCGGCCAGACCGCGCTCGTCACCGCCGTCTGGCTTGCCATGGCCGCGCTCGCCGGCATGCCCCTCCTCCTCGTCGCGGGCGCGGTCGGGCTCGGCCTTGTCGGCCTGGCGCTCGCCTATGTCACCAACCCCCATGTCGCCCGCCGGATCGACGGCCACCTGTTCGGCGAGGGCGACACCTACCAGGTCGACCGCGCGCTCGACTGCTTCCGCTCCGGCGGCCTGTTCGGCACCGGCCCCGGCGACGGCACCGCCAAGTTCCGCCTGCCCGAGGCCCACACCGACTACATCTTCGCCGTCATCGGCGAGGAGTTCGGCGCGATCGCCTGTTTCGCGCTTGCCCTACTATATCTGGTGATTATACTCCGGGTTGTTCTACAACTTGTGGAGGAAGATGACCCCTTCACCCTCCTCGCGGGGGCCGGTCTCGTGGTCCAGTTCGCAGGCCAGGCCTTCATCAACATGAGCGTCAATCTCGCACTCGCACCGTCCAAGGGCATGACGCTGCCCTTCATCTCCCATGGCGGCTCCTCCTACCTTGCAACCGCGCTCGGCATGGGGCTGCTGCTCGCGCTTACAAGGCGCAACCGCCATGTCCAGGCCTCGCCCTATCTCAGGGCCCAGCCGGCATGAGCGGGGCGATCCTTCTCGCCGCCGGCGGCACCGGGGGCCACATGGTGCCGGCCGATGCGCTGGCCGGCGAACTGCGCCGCCGCGGCCGCACGGTCGCACTCGTGACCGACCAGCGCGGCACCCGCTTCCCTGGCCTGTTCGAGAGCGTGCCGGTCCATGTCATCCCGGCGGCCGGCGGTGGCGGCCTCAACCCCCTGCGCTGGCTCGGCGCGCTGCGCACCATCCTCGCCGGGCGCCGCGCCACCGGCGCACTCATCCGCCAGACGTCGGCGGCTGCCGTCGTCGGCTTCGGCGGCTATCCGGCGCTTCCAGCGCTTCTCGCCGGCCGGGCGGCGCGCTGCGTGACCCTGCTCCACGAGCAGAATGCGGTGCTTGGCCGGGTCAACCGCCTGCTCGCCCGCCGGGTCCGTGCCGTCGCCCTCTCGTTCGAGGAAACCGCGCGGGTGCCCGCTGGCGCCCGCACCGTCGTCACCGGCAACCCGGTGCGCAGAGCTGTCGTCGCTGCCCGCGACCTGCCGTTCAGCGCCCCCGCGCCGTCCGCACCGTTCCGGCTGCTCGTCGTCGGCGGCAGCCAGGGCGCGCGGATCCTGTCGCAGACCGTGCCGGCAGCGCTCGCCGCCCTGCCGGCGGCCGATCGCGCCCGCCTTGCCGTCACCCACCAGGCCCGGCCCGAGGATCTCTCCGCGGCCGACGCCGCCTACCGTGCCGCCGGGATCGAAGCCCGGTGCCTGCCCTACATGGAGGATCTGCCCAACCGCATGGCGAGCAGCCACCTCGTCATCTCCCGCGCCGGGGCCTCGACGCTCGCCGAACTGACTGCCATGGGCCGCCCGGCAATCCTCGTGCCCTTCGCGGCCGCGACCGACGACCACCAGAGCGCCAACGCCCGCGCCTTCGCCGCAGCCGGCGCCGGCAGGCTGTTCCCGGAAGCCGACTTCACCCCCGCTGCACTCGCCGGCGCGGTCGAAGGCTTCCTCCACTCGCCCGAGAGCCTTGTCGCTGCGGCCGCGGCCGCCCGCGCGCTCGGCCGGCCTGATGCCGTCAACCGCCTCGCCGACCTTGTCGAGGCCGAGCTGGCGGGGGCGCCGGCGTGAGCGGGCCAGCGCCGGTTCCGGGCGGGGGCGCCCGCTTCACCCGCGAAGTGGGCCCGATCCACTTCGTCGGCATCGGCGGGATCGGCATGTCGGGGATCGCCGAGGTGATGGCCAATCTCGGCTTCAGGGTCCAGGGCTCCGATGTTGCCGAGAATGCCGTGGTCGAGCGGCTGCGCGGGCGCGGCATCCCGGTTGCGATCGGCCATGCCGCCGCCAACCTCGGCGAGGCGCAGGTCGTCGTCGTCTCGACCGCGATCAGGCCGGGCAATCCCGAAGTCGAGGAAGCCCGCGCCCGTCGCCTCCCTGTCGTCCGCCGCGCCGAGATGCTCGCCGAGCTCATGCGCCTCAAGTCGACCGTCTGCGTCGCTGGCACCCACGGCAAGACCACGACGACCTCGATGGTCGCCGCCCTTCTCGATGCCGGCGGGCTCGACCCGACGGTCATCAACGGCGGCATCATCAACAGCTACGGCTCAAACGCCCGGCTCGGCGCGGGCGAGTGGATGGTGGTCGAAGCCGACGAAAGCGACGGCAGCTTCCTGCGCCTGCCGCCCACGCTCGCCATCGTCACCAACATCGACCCCGAGCATCTCGACCACTATGGCAGCTTCGACGCCGCGCGCGCCGCATTTCGCGCCTTCGTCGACAAGGTGCCCTTCTACGGCGCTGCCATCCTCTGCCTCGACCACCCCGAAGTGCAGGCGATGCTGCCCGATGTCGCCGGCCGCCGCATCGTCACCTACGGCTTCGCCGGCCAGGCCGATGTCCGCGGCGACCATGTCGAGCCGGTGCCCGGCGGCAACCGCTTCACGGTCAGCATCCGCCGCCACGGCGCCGAGCCGCGCGTGATCGCGGGCATCGCCCTTCCCATGCCCGGCCGCCACAATGTCCAGAACGCGCTCGCCGCCGTTGCCGCCGCCGACCTGCTGGGCCTCTCCGACGACGAGATCCGCTCCGGCTTCGCCCGCTTCTCCGGCGTCAGGCGGCGCTTCACCAGGGTCGGCGAAGTGGCGACCGGCGCTGCGCCCGTCACCATCATCGACGACTATGGCCACCACCCGGTCGAGGTCCGCGCGGTCCTTGCCGCCGCGCGCGAAAGCGCGCCGGCCCGCGTCATCGCCGTGGTGCAGCCCCACCGCTACACCCGGCTGCGCGACCTGTTCGACGACTGGCGCACCGCCTTCAACGATGCCGACACCGTCGTCGTCGCCCCCGTCTACCCGGCCGGCGAGCCGCCGATCGAGGGCGTCACCCACGAGGCGCTCGCCGACGCGCTCCGCGCCTCCGGCCACCGCGAGGTGGTCACCATCGCCGGCGAGGCCGGGCTTGCCGACGCGCTCGCCCCGCGCCTCGGACCCGGAGACATGGTGATCTGCCTCGGCGCGGGCGACATCACCCGCTGGGCCGCCCGGCTCGAGGCCGGGCTCGCCGGAAGGGTGGGGGCGGGGGCATGATCGCCGAGGCTCCCCTTCTGGCGCCAGTGCGCGGCGAGCTGGTCCAGTCCGCGCCGCTTGCCGACTTCATCTGGTTCCGCTGCGGCGGCAGCGCCGACCTCCTGTTCCGCCCGGCCGATGAAGCCGACCTCGCCGCAGCGCTCGCCAGCCTCCCGGCCGACATGCCGGTCTTCCCGGTCGGAGTCGGCTCCAACCTCATCGTCCGCGACGGCGGGGTGCGCGGCCTGACCGTTCGCCTGCCCAAGGCGTTCGCGCGCGTCGCGGTCGAGGGCGAGCGGATCCGCGCCGGCGCTGCCGCGCTCGGGATCACGGTTGCGACCGCCGCGCGCGACGCCGGCCTTGCCGGCCTCGAGTTCCTGCGCGGCATCCCCGGCACGGTCGGGGGTGCGGTTGCGATGAACGCCGGCGCCTATGGCCGCGAGGTGGCCGACATCCTCGTCGAGGCCCGGCTCGTCACCCGCGACGGCCGGGTCGAGACCTGGCCGCGCGACCGCCTCGGCTTCGGCTACCGCGAGAGCGCGCTCCCTGCAGGCGCTGTCGTCGTCGAGGCGCTGTTCGAGGGTGCGCCCGGCGACCCTGCCGCAATCGCCGCCGAGATGGACCGGATCGCCGCCGAGCGCGAGGCGAGCCAGCCGCTGCGGTCGCGCACCGGGGGATCCACCTTCCGCAACCCGCCGGGCATGAAGGCCTGGCAGCTCATCGACCGGGCCGGGTGCCGGGGCCTGCGGCGCGGCGGGGCGCAGGTCTCGGAGAAGCACGCCAACTTCCTTCTCAACACCGGGGGCGCAACCGCAACCGAGATCGAGGCGCTCGGCGAGGAGGTGCGCGCCCGCGTCAAGGCCGCAACCGGGGTCGATCTCCGCTGGGAGATCATCCGGGTCGGAGACCGGCCATGCGAGTGACCGTGCTCATGGGCGGCTGGTCGTCGGAGCGCGCGGTCAGCCTCGTCTCCGGGGCGGGCGTGGCAGAGGCCGCGCGCAGCCTAGGCCACGCGGGCACCGAACTCGACATGGGCGCCGTCCCGGCCGACGGTGCAACCCTTGCCGACCGGCTGCTCGCAACCCGGCCCGATGTCGTGTTCAACGCCCTTCACGGCACCCCGGGCGAGGATGGCACCGTCCAGGGCCTGATGGACCTGCTCGGCCTCGCCTACACCCATTCGGGCGTCACCGCCTCGGCGATCGCAATCGACAAGGCGCTCACCAAGGCGCTGCTGGTGCCGCAGGGCATTCGCATGCCGGCCGGCCGGGTCGTCACCCGGGCCGAGCTGTTTGCCGCCGACCCGCTGCCGCGCCCCTATGTGCTCAAGCCCGTCAACGAGGGCTCGTCGGTGGGCGTCGCCATCGTCACGGCCGATGGCAACTGCAGCATGCCCATCAGCCCGACCGCCGAGGGCCCCTGGCAGCACCATGCCGTGCTCCTCGCTGAGCCCTTCATCGCTGGCCTCGAGCTCACGGTCGCGGTCCTCGAGAAACCTGACACGGGCGAAGCCGAGCCGCTCGCCGTCACCGAGCTCCGGCCCGCCTCCGGCTTCTACGACTATGACGCCAAATATACCGAAGGCCTGACGACCCATGTCTGCCCCGCCGACCTCCCCTCCGAGGTCGCCGAGGCAGCCCGCGCGACCGCCGCGCGGGCCCACGGGCTTCTTGGCTGCCGAGGCGTCTCCCGCGCCGATTTCCGCCATGACCCCGCGAGGGGCGCAGACGGCCTGTTCCTGCTCGAGGTGAACACCCAGCCCGGCATGACGCCGCTCAGCCTCGTGCCCGAGCAGGCGGCGCATCGCGGCCTCTCCTACCCGATGCTCGTCGACCGGCTGATCCGGCTTGCCGCGGGGGCGCGGCGATGAACCGGCCGATGGTCGTCCGCGGGGCGCGCCCCGCTGCAGCGCCGGCGCCGGTCAGGGTCGCGATCCCGCCGCGCCGGGTGTGGCGGCTGCTCATCCTCGGCTTCGGTGGCCTCGCCGCGCTTGCAGCCACCGTCTGGCTTTTCGCCCTCGGAGTGCCCCAGCGCGCCCTCCACGCCGCAGCGGTTGCGGGCGCGGCCGCCGGGTTCGCAGTCCGCCAGGTCGAGATCAGCGGCGACCGCCACCAGGACCGGCTGGCCATCTACCGCGAACTGCTCGCGGGCGACACCGATTCGATGTTCCTGCTCGACCTTCCCGACCTCAGGGCGCGGCTTGCCGCCCTGCCCTGGGTGCTTGAGGCCGATGTGCGCCGCATCTGGCCCGACACGGTCCGGGTGACGCTCGTCGAGCGGGTGCCGGCGGCGGTCTGGCAGGAGGGCGGCCGCTACCGCCTGCTCGATTCCACGGGCGTGCCCCTGCCCATGCTCCCCCTCGATGAACTCGCCGGCCTGCCGCTCCTCGTCGGCGCCGGCGCCGACCGCGCGGCGCCCGCCTTCCTGCGGATGATGGCCCGCCATCCGGACCTCGCGCAGCAGCTCCTGGGCGCAGTCCGGGTCGGCGACCGGCGCTGGGATCTCCAGATGCGCACCGGCGAGCGGATCGCGCTTCCCGAGGACCGTGAGGCGCCGGACGCACTCGCCCGGTTCGCGGCAGCCCATGCCGCAACTCCGCTGCTCGGCCAGGGGTTCGCCCGGTTCGACCTGAGGATCAGGGACAGGATGGCGGTCAGGCTGACCCCCGAGGCGGAGCTGGCCGCCGAGGCGCGGGCCCGCGCCGAAGTCCGACGGATGAAGGCAGCGGAGGGACGAACCTGATGGCGGTTGCCGCACTTTCCCCCGGCCAGCTGCTGCGGCCCCGCGGCGATCATGTGATCGCCGCGCTCGATGTCGGCAGCTCCAAGGTGGCAGCCCTCATCGCCGAAGTCGGGGCCGATGGCGCGCCGCGCGTGCTCGGCGCCGGCGTGCGGGCCTGCGGGGGCGTGCGCCGCGGCCTCGTCGCAGACATGGGGCGAACCGAGGATGCCGTGCGCGCCGCGATGCAGCAGGCCGAGCGCGCCGCCGGGCTCGAGGTGGAACGGGTGCTCGTCGCCATCTCGGCCGGTGCGCTCGCGAGCAGCGTAACGTCGGTCGAGATCGACATCGCCGGCCACCGGATCACTGCTGCCGACATGCAGCGGCTGCTGGCCGAGGGGCGCGACCGGATCTTCGAGGCCATCCGCGACAGCGGCCGCTCGATGCTCCATGCCGAGCCGGCCCTGTTCATGGTCGACGGCCTCGAGGGCGTGACCGACCCGGGCGGCTTCCACGCCAACCAGCTCGGGGTCGACATCCATGTGATCACTGCGGCCACCCCGCCGTGCCGCAATCTCGATCTCGCCGTCCGCAACGCCCATCTCGATGTCGAGGCGATGCTGGCCTCGGGCGTCGCGGCCTCGGCCGCCGTCCTCACCGACGAGGAGCGCGAGCTCGGCGTCGCCCTCGTCGAGATCGGTGCCGGCGTGACCACGATCGCGGTCCATGGCGGCGGGGTGCTCGCCGGCCTCGCCTCGATCCCCATGGCAGGCGCCGACATCACCGCCGACATCGCCTCGGCCTTTGCGACCCGGCGCGCCGCGGCCGAGCGGCTGAAGACGCTCCACGGCGCAGCCCAGGCGGTCCCGCGCGACAATCACGACATGATCGACATCCCCCCGCTCGACCCCGACGACAGCAGCGATGTCCGCCGCGTGCCGCGCGCCGAGCTCATCGCCATCATCCGCGGCAGGCTCGACCTCCTGTTCGACGAGATCGCCGGAGCGCTCGACCAGATGGGCTTCCGCGGCCCGGCCGGCCGCCAGGTCGTGCTGACCGGCGGCAGCGCCGACCTGCGCGGCATCGCCGATTTCGCCGCCGGCGCGCTCGGCCGCACGGTCAGGATCGGCCGCCCGCGCGGCCTCGCCGGCCTGCCGGAGTCCCACATGTCGGTCGCCCACGCGACCCTTGCCGGCCTCGTCCTTGCCGGGGCCCGCCCCGGCCTCGATCTCGCGCGGATCCCGCTCGGGCCGACTCCGCGCGGCTTCGCCCCTGCCGAACCCAGGACCTGGCTCGGCAGGCTTGTTTCCGTCCTCAAGCGCCAGACCTGACACCCGAGGGAGAAGCCCATGCCGTTCGATTTCCAGAAAGCCGGTTTCACCGAGATGAAGCCCCGGATCACCGTGTTCGGCGTCGGCGGAGCCGGCTGCAACGCGGTCGCCAACATGATCGCCGACGGCCTGACCGGGGTTGATTTCGTGGTCGCCAACACCGATGCCCAGACGCTTGCCCTGTCGCCGGCCGAGCGGCGGATCCAGCTGGGGCCGCGCATCACCCAGGGCCTTGGCGCCGGCGCCCGCCCCGAACTCGGCGCTGCCGCAGCCGAGGAAGTGCTGGGCGAAATCGATGCCGTCCTCGAGGAGGCGCACATGTGCTTCATCGCCGCCGGCATGGGCGGCGGCACCGGCACCGGTGCTGCACCCGTCATCGCCCGCGCCGCCCGCGAGCGCGGGGTGCTGACGGTGGGCGTCGTCACCAAGCCGTTCGCCTTCGAGGGTGCGCGGCGGATGCGGATCGCCGAGGCCGGGATCGCCGAACTCGAACAGCATGTCGACACGCTCATCGTCATCCCCAACCAGAACCTCTTCCTCATCGCCTCGCCCCAGACCGGCTTCCGCCAGGCCTTCCACATGGCCGACCAGGTGCTGAACCAGGGCGTGCGCGGCATCACCGACCTCATGCTCCTCCCCGGCCTCATCAACCTCGACTTCGCCGACGTGCGCACCGTCATGAGCGAGATGGGCAAGGCCATGATGGGCACTGGCGAAGCCTCGGGTGAGCGCCGCGCCATCGAGGCCGCCGAGAAGGCCATCTCCAACCCGCTGCTCGACGAGGTGTCGCTGCGCGGCGCCAAGGCGGTCCTCATCACCATCACCGGCGGCGAGGACCTCGGGCTCATGGAAGTGGAGGAAGCCGCCCAGCATATCCGCGACCTGGTCGATCCCGATGCCAACATCATCCTCGGCTCGGGCTTTGCCGCCGAGCTCGAGGGCCGGATCCGGGTCTCGGTGGTCGCCACCGGCATCGAGGGCAACCAGGGTGTCATCCCCGGAATCGCCGAGGTCTTCGGCCGTACCGCTGGCACGCCGTTCGGCCGCAGCGCAGCCGGGATCGGCGCCGCCCGGCCCGGAGCGGGCGAACTGCCACCTCCGCCCCCCGGACGCACGCCCAACCCGACCCCCGCCGGCCCC
>CALLWN010000042.1 GCA_938016505.1 uncultured Sphingomonadaceae bacterium | reverse complement strand
AAGCCCGGCTGTGGCAAGCGGCCCCACCATCAGATGATCACCAGCTCGGCCCTGAGCGCCCCGGCCTCGCGCAGCGCCTCGAGAATCGCAACAAGGTCCCCCGGTGCAGCACCCAGCGCATTGATGGCATCGACCAGGTCGCGCAGCTCGGGGCCAGGCGCCAGCACCGCCATCCGCGCCGTCTCCTCTTGCGCAGCCACATCCGACTGCGGCGTCACCACCGTCTGCCCCTGCCGGGCAAACGGCGCCGGCTGCGAGGTGATGAAGGTTTCGGTCACTGCGACCGTCAGGTTGCCATGGGTGACCGCCGCCGGCAGCAGCCGCACATTGCCGCCGATCACCACGGTGCCGGTGCGGGCATTGACCACCACCCGGGCTGCCGGCGCGCTCCCCGCCACCTCCAGCGCCTCGATCCGCGCCGCCAGCCGCACCCGCGCCGAAGGATCGAGAGGCGCCCGGATCGCGACCGAGACCGCGTCGCGCGCCTCGGCCACCGGCGCACCCTCCCGCGCGTTGATGGCATCGGCCACCGCCTCCGCCAGCGAGAAGCTCGGGGTGAGCAGGTCGAGCATCAGCATCCCCGGCTCGCCGGCAGACCCCCCTTGCGCGAAGGGCATGGCCACCGCCCGTTCCACCATCGCCCCGCCGGGAATCCGCCCCGAGGTCGGGGTGTTGACAACGATCCTGGAGCCGTCCGCACCTTCCGCCCCGAAACCGCCAACCGTGAGCGGACCCTGGGCCAGCGCATAGGTCTCGCCGTCCGGCCCCTTGAGCTCGGCGAGCAGCAGCGTGCCGCCGCGCAGCGACTTGGCCCGCCCCAGCGCCGCGACCGAAACATCGATCCGCTGGCCCGGCTTCGCAAAGGGCGGAAGCTCGGCGGTGATCATCACCGCCGCACTGTTCTTGAGCTGGGCATTGGCGCCCGGTGGCACGTTCACGCCAAGCGCCGCCGCCGCCGAGCGCATCGACTGGAGCGTGAAGACCAGATTGTCGTCACCCGTGCCCGGCAGGCCGACCACAAGCCCATAGCCCACCAGCGCATTGCCGCGCACGCCCTGGAACCGGGCGATGTCCTTGACCCGCTCGGCCGCAGCCGGCGCCGCCAACAGGAGCAGAAGGGCAAGAAGCCAGCGCATCAGTAGGGGGTGATCCGGTCGAAGAAGCGGGCAAACCAGCCCTGCCGCGCCTGCGCTGCCACCTCGCCGGTTCCCGAGTAGCGGATGCTCGCGTCGGCCACCCGGGTCGAGGGCACCCGGTTGTTCGGCCCGATGTCCTCGGGCCGCACCAGCCCGCTGATCTGCACCTGCTCCTCGCCGCGCGTGAGGTGGAGCCGCCGGTCGCCGGCGATGCGGAGCGCGCCGTTGGGCAGCACTTCGGTCACGGTCACGGTGAACTCGCCCGACAGCCGGTTCGACTGCTGGGTCGCGCCCCGGCCCTGGAAGCTGGTGTCGCTCCCGCCCGAAAGCGCCCGTTCCGCCGCCTCCGTCGCCGGAAAGCCGGAAATGTCGATCGCCCGCTGCGACTTCCGCTGCGCGGTCTGCTGCGCGGCCTTCTCGGCCACGGTCCGCTCCACCAGCACGATCGTCAGCAGGTCGCCCACCCGCTGGGCCCGCCGGTCGGTCCCGATCGCCATCCGGTAGGTCGAACCCGCCCAGATGCTCCCCGAGACAGCGCGCGCCTCGGGCGGCGGCTGCGGCGCCGGCGGGGCAGGGGGGATGTAGGCCACCTGCTCGCGCAGCCGATCCGCCTTGCAGGCGCCAAGAAACGCAAGTAGAATCAGTGCACTATACCGACTGGTTGACATAGCGCATCATCTCGTCGGCAGCCTGGATGACCTTGGCGTTGATCTCGTAGGCGCGCTGGGTCTCGATCATGTCGACCAGCTCCTGCACCGTCGACACGTTCGAGGCCTCGAGCGCCCCCTGGCGGATCCGCCCCACCCCCTGCTCGGCCGGGTTCCCAACCGTCGGCGCGCCCGAGGCCACCGTCTCGCGAAAGAGATTCTCGCCCACCGGCTCGAGACCGGCCGGGTTGATGAAGGTTGCAAGCGTGATCCGCCCCAGCTCGGCCGGCTCGGTCTCGCCCGGGTTCAGCGCCGAAACCGTGCCATCGGGCGCAACCGTGATCCCGGTCGCGCCCTGCGGCAGCTGGATCTCGGGCACCAGCCGATAGCCCTGCGGGGTCACGATCCGCCCTTCGCCGTCGCGGGTCAGCGCACCGGCCCGGGTGTAGGCCGAAGTCCCGTCGGGCAGCTGCACCTCGAACAGCCCCTCGCCGTCGATCGCCAGGTCGAGCGCGTTCCCGGTCAGCGTGAAGCCGCCCTGGGCATGCACCCGCTCGGTGCCTGCCACCCGCACGCCCGCACCCGTCGCAAGCCCCATGCCGAAGCGGGCGTCGGCGCCCGCCGGCGCGCCCGCCGGCCGCTCGGTCTGGTAGAGCAGCGTCTCGAACGCGGCGCGGTCGCGCTTGAAGCCGACCGTGTTGGCATTGGCGAGATTGTTCGAAATGGTTCTGAGGCGCGCGTCCAGCGCTTCCAGCCCCGAACGGGCGATATGCAGTGATCCGGGCATGGCCCTCCTCCTATCCGTCGATCCGCATCAGCCGCGCGCTGCCCTCGTCCATCTCCCTCGCCGCCGAGAGCAGCCTGGTCTGGATCTCGAACCCGCGCGACTGCTCGACCAGCTCGACGAGCACGCTCGCCGCATCGACATTGCTCAGCTCGATCGTGCCGGGCTTCACCCGCGCCATCGGGTCCGGGTCCAGCGCGGCGGCAGTCCGGAACAGCCCGTCGACACCGCGGGCCAGCGCGCCGGGCTCGGGCGAGACCAGCTTCAGCCGCGCCACCTCCACCCAGGGCTGGTCGTCGCCAAGCCGGGTCTCGACCGCACCGTCACCCGCCACCCGCACTGCGCCAGCTCCGGCCGCCACCACCCCCGGCGCTCCGTCGAGGCCGAGCACCGGGTCGCCGGCGCCGGTCAGCAGCCGCCCGTCGGGGTCGAAAT
>CALLWN010000041.1 GCA_938016505.1 uncultured Sphingomonadaceae bacterium | reverse complement strand
GCCCGAGGGCTGGTGGATCATGATGCGGGCGTTGGTGAGGGCAACGCGCATGCCCGGCTCGCCCGCCGAGAGGAGGAAGGCGCCCATCGATGCGGCCTGGCCGATGCACACGGTTGCGACCTTGGGGCGGATGTACATCATGGTGTCGTGGATCGCCATGCCCGAGGTGACCACCCCGCCCGGCGAGTTGATGTACATGTAGATGTCTTTCTTGGGGTTTTCGGCCTCGAGGAAGAGCAGTTGGGCGACGATGAGCGAGGCCATCGTATCCTCGATGCCGCCGGTCACGAAGACGATGCGCTCGCGCAGCAGGCGCGAGAAGATGTCGAACGAGCGCTCGCCGCGCGACGACTGCTCGATGACGATGGGGACAAGGCCGGCGTGGACCCGGGCGGCGGCGGACGACAGGCCGGGCAGGCCGGCGAAGGGGAGGTCGGACATGACCGCCAAGTCGGCCTTCGCGCGGGGTGCGTCACGCCCCCGCGGCGGGGCGGGCGCGGGTGCCGCAGCAAGGTTACGCCCGGGAAAACAACCGTTCCGAAACTGTCTCGGCGCTGGGGCTGGCACGGCGCTTGCTACGGCAGAAGCGATGCAGGCGCACCTTCTCTCCCGGCTCCCGGCCGCGCTCAAGCGCGCGGGCGAGGCCGTCGCCCCCGCGATCGCGGCGGCGGCGGCGGCGACCGGCACCGATTTTGGCGCGCTGTTCGAGACCGCGCGGCTCGAGAGCGGCTTTCGCACCGGGGCGAAGGCGGTCGGTTCGTCGGCGACCGGGCTGTTCCAGTTCATCGATTCGACCTGGCTTGCGATGCTGGCACGGCACGGCGGCAAGCACGGGATCGCACCGGCGTCGCGGGCGGAGGCACTTGCGCTCAGGACCGACCCGCAGGTGGCCGCGCTGATGGCCGGCGAGTTGATGGCCGAGAACCGCAGCCGGCTCGAGGCGGCGCTTGGGCGGGCGGCGTCTGCGACCGACCTCTATCTTGCCCATTTCCTCGGCGCCGGCGGGGCAGTCAGGTTCCTCTCCGCCCTCGGCACTGCGCCCGAGCGGGCGGGGGTTGAGCTGTTCCCGGCCGCAGCGCGGGCCAACCGTGCCATCTTCTTTGCTGGCGGGGCGCCGCGCAGCCTCGCCGACATCCATGCGCTTGTCGCGAAGCGACTCGGAATCGGCACCGGGGTGCCGACAGAAGCTGCCGGTTCCGGCACGGATGTTCCGGGTGGCGGCCGCGCGGCGCGCGTGGCGGGGCCGGTTGCGGGCCGAGATGCATCCGGAATGGAGGCACAGAGGGAGCCGCGAACCGACGCACGCCGGGCCGCGCAGGCGGCCTATCTCCTGCTTGCAAGCCTCGGGGGCTGAGCGGTGGCGCAGGCGGGGACCAACGGCGCGCCGGGGCTGGCGCCGGGAGTGGGTGCGGCGGCCACGGCCGGGGCGGCAGGTCTTGGCAGGCGGCCATCATGGCTCGGCGGGTTCGGCAGCCTCGCCTCGCTGCTGCCGGCGGCGATCCTCGCGATCGTGCTCCTCATGGTGGTGCCGATGCCGGCGGCGCTGCTCGATGTCTTCTTCGTCTCCAACATCCTGCTGGCGCTCGTGATGCTGATGGTGGTGCTGCACGCCAACCGGCCGCTCGACTTTTCCGCCTTCCCGACGGTTCTCCTGTTCGCGACCCTGTTCCGGCTTGCCCTCAACGTCGCCTCGACCCGGGTGGTGCTGATGCACGGCCACGAGGGGACGAATGCCGCCGGCAGGGTGATCGAGGCGTTCGGCAAGGTGCTGATCGGCGGCAATTTCGTGGTGGGCCTCATCGTCTTTGCGATCCTCATGATCATCAACCTGATGGTGATCGCGCGCGGGGCCGGGCGGGTTTCGGAAGTGTCGGCGCGGTTCACGCTCGATGCGCTGCCCGGCAAGCAGATGGCGATCGACGCCGACCTCAATGCCGGCATGCTCACCCCCGACGAAGCCCGGGCGCGGCGCCGGGAAGTCGCAACCGAGGCCGACTTCTATGGCGCGATGGACGGCGCCTCCAAGTTCGTGAAGGGCGATGCCGGGGCCGGGATCCTCATCCTCCTCATCACGATCATCGGCGGGCTCGTCATCGGCATGGTGTCGCACGGCCTCGCCCTTGGCGAGGCGGCCTCGCTCTACCTTGTGATGGCGGTGGGCGATGCGCTTGTCGCGCAGATCCCGGCACTGCTGCTCTCGATCGCGGCGGCGATTCTCGTCACCCGCACCAGCGAGGACAGGAAGCTCGAGGCGCAGGTCCGCACCCAGTTCGCCGATGCCGCCGCCTGGGCGCCGGCGGCTGCGATCCTCGGGCTGCTGGCGCTGGTGCCGGCGATGCCTGGCGCGATCCTCGCCGGCGCTGCCGGCACCGCCGGGTTGGTGGCCTGGCGGTTGAGGCGGGCGGCAGCGCGGCCGCCGGCGCCAGCGCCGGAGCCAGTTGCCGAACCCGCAGTCATCGACTGGGCGGAGGTGGGCGAGACGGCGGCGATCACCCTCGAGATCGGCTACGGGCTGATTCCGCTGGTGGACGAGGCGGCCGGCGCACCGCTCATGACCCGGATCACCGGGATCCGCCGCCAGCTCTCGCGCGAGCTCGGCTTCGTGCTGCCGATGGTGCGCGTGCGCGACGAGCTGGCGCTGGCGCCCCACCAGTACCGGATCAGCGTGGCCGGCGAGCGCGCCGGGACCGGGGAGGCCTGGCCCAACGATCTGCTTGCGCTCGAGGCCGAGGCCATCACGGCGCAGGTGCCGGGGCGGGAAACCCGGGACCCGGCCTTCGGGCTGCCGGCGCGGTGGATCGACCCTGCGCTCGAGGGCCGCGCGGTCGAGGCGGGCTACACGGTCGTTGACCCCTCGACCGTGATCGGCACCCATCTCCACAAGCTGCTGCGGGCCCATGCCGCGACGCTGCTCGGGCTCGACGAAGTGCAGGCGCTCATCGACCAGCTGGCGACCCGCCAGCCGCAGCTGGCCCAGGCGCTTTCGCCCAAGGTGGTGCCGCTGGCGCAGCTGACGGCACTGTTGCGCGCGCTGCTCGAGGAGGGCGTGCCGCTCAGGGACTTCGCCCGGATCGCGGGTGCGATTGCCGAGGCAGCACCTGCGACTTCCGACCCGGCCGAGCTGCTCGAGGCGGTCAGGGCGCGGCTCGGCGGCCTCGTCACCAGCGCCATCGCCGAGCCCGACCAGCCGCTCAGGCTGATCGCGCTGGCGCCCGAGCTCGAGGCGCTGCTGATGGGCGCGGTGCGGGCAGCACCCGGCGCGGCCTTCCCGTTCGAGCCCGGGCTCGGCAACCGGGTGGTGGAGGCGGTGCGCGGGGCCCTGCCCCGGGCCGGGGGCGCGCCGGTTGCGCTCATCAGCCAGGCCGGGCCGCGTCGGCCGCTGTGGCGGCTGTTGCGAAGCGCAGGCGTCGAGCTTCCGGTCATCGGCTTCACCGAGCTTCCCGACAGCCGCGCGGTCGAGGTTGTCGCCGTGGTCGGCGCTTCCGACCCTGCCCTCTCTCTTGCGGAGGACGCCTGATGGATGCCCGTCTTGGTCTTGACCTCAAGCTCTACACGCCCGCGGCACTGGCCAAGGTGGAGCCGGAACGGCTGATCCACAATCATCTGGCGCTCGTGCGCAAGATCGCCTGGCACACCCATGCCCGGGTGTCCTCGGCGCTCGATGTCGAGGAGCTGGTGCAGATCGGCATGATCGCGCTCATCGAATCCGCCCGCTCGTTCGAGGACCGCGGGCACGCCGCGTTCGCGACCTATGCGACTGTCCGGATCAGGGGGGCGATGATCGACGCGCTCCGGAAGCAGGCCACGATGTGTCGCTCCGCGCTCAGGCGCCGGCGCGAGCTCAATGCGGCCCGCGCCCGGCTGGAAGGCGCACTCGGCCGGCCACCGACCGACCAGGAACTTGCCGACGCGCTCGAGATCAGCCTTGCCGAGCTGCAGGAAGCGAATGTGAGCACGCAGGGCGTGCGCTATGAATCGATCGACGAGGTCTATTCCGACCATTCGGTCTGGTTCGCCGACGAGGAGCCCGACGCGCTCGACAGGCTGCAGTCGAAGGAGCTGAAGGCGCACCTCGCTGCGGCAATCGGCAAGCTGCCCGAGCGCGAGGCGATGGTGCTCCAGCTCTATTTTGTCGAGGAGATGAACCTGGAGGAGATCGGCCAGGTGCTGGGCGTGGGGGCAGCGCGGATCTGCCAGATCAAGAAGGCGGCGCTTGCGAAGGTCAGGAAGCTGCTCGGCGGCTGGGAGGACTGACCGCCGACTTCCGAGCCCCGAGCCGGGGCTGGCGGAGCAAATGCAACTCCTTCGTCGAGAAGGTCTTCTCAGCGGCCACAGACACGGCCAGGCCCGGCAGCCGCCGGTCCGTGTCGGGCGCGTCACGAAAGACGGCCATGCTCGGGGCGCTGGGGGCGTTCGACCATTGGGGGGCGCATGACTGGCAGGCGATCCTGCCGGTCATCGCCATCAGCGTGGCGCCCCGGCTTGTCGATGGCGCGCGGCGTGGCGTTCGGTATCATCTCCTCGACGCTTTTGGCGAGCATTGTCGGTCTGGTGGCATCGCGCGCGTCGGCGGCGGCGCACCTCGTCGAACGCTTCAGCCCCGGCGCTTCGGGGGCAGGCCAGGTTCCGCTCGGCGATTGCGACAGGAAGCTGTTCGCCCGGATCGCGAGTCCCGGCGTGATGGGCGGCGCCGCCGGAGCCTTGTGGCAGAACGAGGCCCGGTTCGACGACACGAACGGCATCACAGACGCTGGGCCAGGCCCGACACACGGCCGTCGAACCTTGTCTTCAGATACTGCGATGACATTCCCGACCCCTGCTGCCACGCCTGGAACCGGCTCAGCGGCCAGCCATGGCGCATCATGTCCACGGGACTGCGCCAACGGGTTCGTGCGTGATCGTCAGCGGGACGAAGTACGAGCCGTTCCGTTCCGGATCATCTGTCGCGCGCGCTGCCCTCCCGGCGTCCCGGCGGCATCGGGGCTGCGCTCGCGCCGTCTGCGCGCGATAGTGGGATTGGTCGGGATGGGCCGGGGTTTCAGGTGGGTGGTGGCGGCGAGTGCCTTGCGCTTGTCGTCGAGCGACACGGGGTCGCGATAGGCGCGCGTGGTCCGCCCCGCGGCCGTGTCGGGCGCGTGGCCGACGAGATCCTGCACGACGGCCTCTGGCACTTTCGGGCTGAGGAGGCTGATGACCATGCCCCGGATGGAGTGGACGTCGAGCGCCTTCGTTGCCCCGCGGATGCGGGTTGACGGCAGCGCAGTGTCGGGAAAGGCGGATGCCCTGAGCATCGGGAACGCCTTGCCAT
>CALLWN010000040.1 GCA_938016505.1 uncultured Sphingomonadaceae bacterium | reverse complement strand
ACCAGTCGGCCAGCCTGATACTCGAGATGGGCGAGCTCGACCTGCAATCGTCCCTCGGCAGTCGCGGCCCGCTCCCCGAAGATTTCGAGAATGAGGCTGGTGCGGTCGATCACTTTCGCGCCGGTTGCCTGCTCAAGGTTCTTCTGCTGGACCGGCGTGACCCGAGCGTCGATCACGATGACTTCGGCGCCATGGCCGGCCACGAGTTCGGCGAGGCGCTCGACTTGGCCCCTGCCCAGCAGCAGGCCCGGGGTCGTGGCCCGCAAGGACAGAACGAGCGCTTCGCGGATGTCGAGCCGTATGGCAGCTGCCAGGCCGACGATCTCTTCAAGCCTGGCGAGGGCGCTGCGCTGGCTGGCCCGCGGCGCGCCCTGGGGCAAGGTCGCACGACGCGCCAGGCTGGGGTGGACCACGATCGCTGGCGCGCCGAAGCTTGTGCCGCGATCGGTGTCGAAGCCGCGCAAGACCCGGTTGCGCCCCTCAAGCGTGGCGCGCTCGGGCGTGAGCGCGTCAGTCTGCATCGTCGTCGGACTTTTCCGGCTCGAACAGCTGGACGGGTACCGCCGGCATGACTGTCGAGATGGCATGCTTGTAGACGAGCTGCGAATGGCCGTCGCGGCGGAGCAGCACCGAAAAATTGTCGAACCAGGTCACGACACCCTGCAGCTTGACCCCATTGACGAGGAACATCGTGACGGGCGCCTTCTGCTTTCGGATGGTGTTCAGGAACACGTCCTGAAGGTTGTTGGCACGGTCGGCCATCGGTGGCTCCTTCATTCTTGGCGCAGGAGCCCGTTTCCCCCGCGCCCGCAACACTTAGGATGCAGCAGGCGCCGAAACAACCGGGGACTGGCCGGCCGTTGAATCAGATGTCTGTCTCGGGCTTGTCGGGCGCGCCGACACCTTCCGCGGGCTCGGTCAGTCCGAGGGCCTTGAGCTTGCGGTGCAGCGCCGACCGCTCCATGCCGATGAAGGCCGCCGTTCGGGAGATGTTGCCGGAGAAGCGGCGGATCTGGACCCGAAGATACTCCCGCTCAAATGCCTCGCGCGCCTCGCGAAGTGGTGTCGCCATGATCGATCGCGCCGCCTCTCCGGGGACAAGCCGCGCCGGCTCGGCCGTGATCTCGGGCGGGAGCATCGAAAGGTCGATTCCTGCAGTCGCGTGGGCAGGTGCGAGGATGAGCGTGCGCTCGATCACATTCCTGAGCTGGCGGACATTGCCTGGCCAGTCGAAGGCCTGGAGCGCGGCAACTGCATCCTCGGCGAGCGCAGGCGCCCTGATCCGGCGCTCGGCCGCCAACCGGGCAAGGAAATATTCGGCAAGCACGGGCACATCCTCGCGCCGCTCGGCAAGCGGAGGCAAGCGCACCGGCACGACATTGAGCCGATAGAAAAGATCCTCGCGAAACCTGCCCTCGGCGATCTCCTGGGCCAGATCCCGCGATGATGCCGAAACCACGCGGACATCAACCCGGATGTTGCGGGTTCCGCCAACACGCTGGAAACTCTGGTCAGTGAGGACCCGCAGGATTTTGGCCTGGGTCGTGACCGGCATGTCGGCAACCTCGTCGATGAAGAGCGTGCCGCCGTCGGCGGTTTCGAGAAGCCCGGTGCGCACAAGTGCCCCGCCTTCCTCCCGGCCAAACAATTCCTCCTCCATCCGTTCGGGCGCCATGCTGGCAGCAGCGACCACGACGAATGGTCTGGCATTGCGCGGTGACCAATGGTGAAGCAGTCGCGCGGCCGTTTCCTTGCCGCTTCCGGATGGTCCGGTGATGAGCACGCGGCTTCCAGTTGCAGCAACGCGCCGGATGGTGGCGCGTACGGCGTTGATGGCCTGGCTCACGCCGGCAAGTTCGGTGTCGATCGCAGCGAACTGTCGCAGCTCCGCGACCTCACGCCGCAACCGTTCGGTTTCGGTTGCCCGCGCGACGGCCTGGAGCAGCGTGTCGGCTTGGAAGGGCTTCTCAAGAAAATCCCAGGCGCCACGCTTGATTGCCGCGACTGCGGTATCGAGGTTGCCATGGCCCGAAATGATGAGAACAGGGAGCGACGGGTCGAGGCGCTTGACCTCATCGAGGATCTCCAGGCCGTCCAGCTTCGACCCCTGCAGCCAGATGTCGAGCACGATCAGCGCCGGCCGTCGTTCGGCGAGCGCGGCGAGAGTCTCGTCGCTGTTGGCTGCAACCCTGGGGCGATACCCTTCGTCTTCAAGCACGCCGGCGATGAGACTGCGGATATCGGCCTCGTCATCAACCACGAGCACGTCGAGCGACATCAGGGGGTCACCTCCTCGGCAGATCGAACGCTGCTTGCGCTCGCGCCAGCACCCTCGAGCCCGGATTGCGCCTCTGCCGCGAGCGCGGCGAGATCGAACTCCATGCGGACAATTGCGCCGGGCCTGCCCGGGCGTGCGATTGCGCCGGGCATCAGCTCGAGCTGGCCGTGATGGTCTTCAACGATCCGCTTGACGATCGCGAGCCCGAGACCGGTGCCGCGGCGGCGCGTGCTGACGTAGGGCTCGAACAGCCGGTCGCGCAGCGCATCCGGAAGGCCGCAGCCGGTGTCGGCAATGGTCACGATCATGCGGCCGCCGCGGGTGATGAGACTGACACTGATCGAGTCGGCGTCGGCATCCGGGCCACCGGACTCCGGATCCGGGCTGGGGCAGGCGCCGATCGCTTCAATCGCGTTCTTGAGAAGGTTGGTAAAGGCTTGCCCCATTTGCCTGCGGTCGCACACCATGGGTTGCAGCTGCGGCGCCACATCGAGGCAGAACCGGACGTGGGGTGCCGCGACCTCGGCAAGGAAAATGGCCTGGCGGGCGATCTCGGCGAGATTCTCCTCGCGGAAGGTCGGTCCTGGCATCCGGGCGAAAGCGGAAAATTCGTCGACCATCCGCCGAAGGTCCTCGACCTGGCGAATGATGGTCTCGGTCAGCTCATCAAAGGTCTTGCGGCCATCACTGATCTGGCCAGCAAATCGGCGCTGAAGCCGTTCGGCTGACAGCACAATGGGTGTCAGCGGATTCTTGATCTCATGGGCAATCCGCCGCGCCACATCCGACCAGGCCGCGCGACGCTGGTCAGCGACCTGCTGGGTGATGTCATCGAAGGTGAGGACATAGCCCTTGCCCTGCCCAGGGTCGGCCGTCAGCCGCACGGCAAAGGTCCTCGCCTGGCCGCCCATGTCCGTGGTGACCTCGGTGTCGACCGTGCCGTCGCTGCGGGCCCCCTCGACCAGAGCTTCGAAGTCGGGAACGGCATCGCCGAGCGATCGCCCAACGAGAGAGTCAGAGTCGAGGAGGAGCATGGCCGATCGGTTGGCGAGACGGATCCGCCCCTCGGAATCGATGGCAAGCACACCTGCCGAGACACCAGAAAGAATGGCCTCGAGGATCCTCCGCCGCGTCTCGGCGTCGTCTGACGCTGCCCGCAACGCGTCCTGTTGCGCCTTGATTTGCCCGGTCATGCGATTGAAGGCTCGGGCCAGCATCTGGATCTCCTCGCCGCCGCCCTCGGGCGCCACCCGCGCATCAAAGTCTCCCTTGCCGATCCGTTCGGCAGCCTCGGCCATGCGGGACAGGGGTGCCACGATCCGGGTTGCAAGCCTCAGGGCAAGCCAGATGGCAATCGCGACGATCAGCAGCGATACAAACAGGAGGATGAGGTTGAACCGCCACTGGAGAATGCGGCTGCGCTCGGTGAGTGCCTTGTAGTCGTTGAGCGCGGTCTGGGTGCGCGCCACCTGTTCGAGAACCCGTGCCTCGACCATGCGGCTGACATAGACGAATCGCGGCGAGGGGCCAGGGATCCGGACGACGGCTTCAACCCGATCGCCTGCCGCCCCGATCACCTCAGTCCGGCCGGCCCCCAGCGAAGCAATGTCGAGACCGCGAATCCGCTCCGCAAGCGATGGCCCAGCGAGCGCGGTCTGGGCCAGGGCACGCGGCCGGCCGTCAACAAGCTCGAAGACGACGGCCTCTGAGAGACCCCGGGCTGCGACCTGGAACGCAAGCCCCTCGGAAAACCGGATGGACGGCAGACCGAAGTCCTCGGCATAGCCGCCGAGGTCCCCCGCCATGGCAAGGATATCGTCGAGAATCCGCGCCTTGTTCTCCTCGACATAGGCCTGGGCAACGCGATCGGCGTTGTCCAGCACCGTGCGCGCACGCTCCGAAAACCAGAACTGGACGCCGAACTGGAACAGCAGCGAGGCAAAGACGACCACGAGGATCGTCGGAACCGCCGCCAGCGCAGCGAACAGCGACACGAGGCGGACGTGAAGATGCGCGCCTGCAATCCCCGCGCGTCGGTTGGCGAGCAGAAGCGCGAAGCGACGTGCGATCAGCACAAGAAGGGCGATGAGCGGAACGAGATTGACCACGAGCAGGCCGGTCATCACCGAAGGGGCGAGGCCCGTCGCCGGAACCTGATCCCGGGTCAGAAGCGCATAGGACCCAAGCCCGATCGCGAGGACGAGCGCCGCGAGGCCGAGTTCGAGCGCTGCGCCACGCTGCGGATTGTCCAGCAGCCGTGAAAGGCTGAGGCGACGCCGGCCCTCCGCGAACGCACCCGATCCGGCAGGTCGATCGGGGGGCGGCAGCGATGGCACGGACGCGTCTGGCGGCATCGGATTGGCAGTCACCATCTTTGCCTATCAGAGCCGCGTGGCACATGGAACACATGGTGTGCACCGTGCGTTGCACCAGGGCGACAAACGCTGCACGCCCGCCCTTGATCAGCCGCTGCCAGGACGCGGGTTCACGCCGCGGATCGTGAGCATCTTGCGCAAAGTGTTCCGGTTCACCCCGAGCAGTTTCGCTGCCCGCAACTGATTGCCGCCGGTCAGGACAAGTGCAGACTGGAGCAGCGGCCGCTCGAATTCGGCGAGAAGCCGGTCGTAAAGTCCATCGGCCGGGAACCCCGGCTGGTTGGAGACATGCACGTCGAGCCACCGCGCGATCAGGTTCTCGAGCGACTGGTCGCCAATCCGCGCCAGGTCTGGTGCCAGGCTGGCGCCCGCATCGGGCTCCACAGCGCGCTCCATGGGCTGGTCAAGGTAGAGCGCGCAGGCCGCCGCCGTGATCACGTCGTCCCGGGCGAGTGCGGCCAGCCGACGCATCGCATTCTCCAGTTCCCGGACATTGCCGGGCCAGGAGCGACCCTGGAGCCAGGCGATGGCCGAAGGGTCGAGGCTCTTGAGCGGCAGCCCCTCGCGTGCCGCCTTGCCGAGAAAGTGGCTGGCAAGCTCGGGGATGTCCTCGGTGCGGGCGCGCAGCGGCGGCAGGCGAACCGGCACCACGTTCAGCCGGTAATAGAGATCTTCCCGGAACAGCCCGGCCTCGATCAGCCGGCGCAGATCCTTGTGGGTGGCAGCGATAATCCGGACATCGGCGCGGAGCGTGCGCGCACCGCCGACGGTCGTGAACTCGCCCGACTGGAGGACCCGGAGCAGCCGGGTCTGCGCATCAGGCGGCATGTCGCCAATCTCGTCGAGAAACAGCGTGCCCCCCTGCGCCTGCTCGAACCTACCGGTCATCCGGGACTGGGCGCCGGTGAAGGCACCGCGCTCGTGTCCGAACAGCTCCGTCTCGATGAGTTCGCGGGGAATGGCCGCCATGTTGATGGCAACGAACGGGCCAGACCTGCGGGGCCCGAGATCGTGGAGGGCGCGCGCGACCAGCTCCTTGCCGGTGCCGGATTCACCGAGCACCATGACGGTGAGATCGGTCGGGACGACCCGGGCGATGGTGCGGTAAACCTCCTGCATCGCCTGCGACCGACCGATCATCGGCAAGGCCTCGGTGACAGGCGTCTCGGAAGGTGCGGGAGCTGTCCGCCGGCGGCCCTCGAGCGCGCTTTTGACCGCGCGTACCAGCTCCTTGAGATCGAACGGCTTGGGAAGATAATCGAAGGCACCCTTCTCGGTTGCCTTGACTGCCGTCGACAGCGTGTTCCGGGCGCTCATGACGATGACCGGAAGATCCGGCCGGCGCTCCGCGACAAGAGGCAACAGGTCGAGCCCGTCGGCATCCGGAAGAACGACATCGGTGACCATCACGTCGCCGACGCCGCTATCGACCAGCTTCCACAGACCGGTGGCCGAGTCCGCCGTTCGCACGCTGTGCCCGGCGCGGACAAGCGCCTGCCGCACCACCGTGCGGATCCCGGCATCATCGTCGACCACGATCACGGTGCCGGTGTCGGGTGGTTCGGGCTCCACGCTCAAGCCTCCATGGCCTGCGCCGACCGAATGGGCTGGCTGAAGATCGGGAGTCGCACCCGGAAACTGGTACGGCCGTCGCGGCGGTCATATTCGACAATCCCGCCATGGTCACCGACGACCTTGGCAACAAGCGCAAGGCCAAGCCCGGTTCCGCCGCGCTTGCCAGTGACAAACGGTTCGAACAGATGGTCGGCCACATGGGCCGGCGGGCCATCCCCCTCGTCGATAACCGCGATTTCGAGCGGCAGCGACACGCGGGTCGAAGCGCCTGGTGGTCGCACGCGGATCCCGGTTCGGTAGGCGGTGGTGAGCGTGATCATGCCCCCGGGCGGAGAGGCTTCCACCGCGTTCTTGACGAGGTTCAGCACCGCCTGGACGAGGGCGTCACGGTCACAAAGAACGGGCGGAAGGGAGGGATCGTAGGCCTCCGCAAAAATGTGCCCGCTGCCAAAACCGGTCTCCGCAAGCCGCCTCACATGCGACAGGATGGCATGGATATTCTCTGGCGCGAACCGTTGCGGACGTTCGTCGGTGAAGCCCTCCATCCGGTCAATGAGGGCGCGGATCCGGTCGACCTCGGCAACGATCAGCTCGGCGAGTTCGCGCGCCACCTGGTCGTCGGTGTCCTGGAGCAGCTGGGCCGCTCCGCGAATCCCCGAGAGCGGGTTCTTGATTTCGTGCGCCAGCATGGCTGCCGCACCCACGACCGTGCGCGCTGCAGCCGACTGGCCCATCTGCCGGTCGACCAGCGCCGTGACGGCGCGCGGCTGGAAGCTCACCGTCAGCCACCGATCCGGAAGCTGGGCCTGACCGACCAGCACGTCGCACGCGACCTCCCTTCCGGTTTCGAACGCGACTGGAAGGTCATAGGCTTGCACGCCCTGCCCGGTGCGGCGCGCCTCGTCGATCAGGCCGACAACCGGGCTCCCGGCAGCGAACAGGGAACGCCAGCCCCGTTCGATGAGATTGGGCTGGGACTGGTTGAGAAAGGCCTCGGCGCTGGCGTTGGCAAGCAGCACGTCCCCCGATCCATCGAGAACAAGCGTCGGTGCCGGCAAGGCGTTCAGCAGTTCGATCGTCGCGGGCGCGGGGGTCTCCTCGCCAGTCATCGTCAGGCGGCCAGTGGAAGCCGGCTGGTCCCGGAGCGTTCAGTCACCTCTGCGAAGAAACCGCGCACGGCAGCGATCACTTCGACCGGGTCGGCAATCTGGTTGACACGATTGCGGAACTCCGCCGAGCCGGGCAAGCCCTTGGTGTACCAGCCCAGGTGTTTGCGCGCGATGCCGACACCCGTGTGCGTCCCGTAATGCGTCATGATCGAGTCGTAATGGCCAAGAATCAGGTCGCGAAGCCCGCAAAGGTCGGGCGCATGAGTCTCTGGCGTGCCGGCGAGGTCCGCCATCACGTCTGCCAGCAGCCAGGGCCGGCCATAGGCGCCCCGGCCGATCATCACGCCATCGGCACCCGATGCGGCAAGTGCGGCGCGCGCGTCGGCAGGCGAGCAGATATCGCCGTTCACGATCACGGGCACCGAAACGGCAGCCTTCACCCTGGCGACAAAACTCCAGTCGGCCGAGCCTGCATACATCTGGTTGCGAGTGCGGCCGTGCACCGTGATCATCCTCACCCCGAGATCCTCGGCAATGCGGGCAAGTTCAGGGGCATTCAGGCTGTCGTGGCACCAGCCCATCCGCATCTTGAGCGTGACGGGAACAGGGACGGCCCTGACAGTTGATTCCAGCAGGCGGGCGGCAAGTTTCAGGTCGCGCATGAGATGCGAGCCGGCCTGCCCGTTGACCACCTTCTTGACCGGGCAGCCCATGTTGATGTCGATGATGGCAGCCCCCCGGTCGGCGTTGAGCTTTGCCGCCTCCGCCATCACCCTCGGCTCGCAGCCTGCAAGCTGCATCGAGACCGGGTCCTCCGAAGGATCCCATTCCGCCTTGGCAAGCGATTGCCGCGTCTCCCGGACCATCGCCTCGGAGGCGATCATCTCGGTCACCGTGAGACCAGCCCCAAAGCGCTTCACCAGCGCCCGGAACGGCCGATCGGTCACGCCAGTCATGGGCGCCAGGATCACCGGCGAGGCAATGGTCACCGGGCCGATCTTCAGCGCCTTGCCTCGCGTCTTCGCGTTGGGGGGAGAAACCAATTCCATCCGCATGCCCAAAAAACAGGCAAGGCCTTAGGGTCTTTCGGGGTTTCGGGCAAGCCTCGCCCGGCCTATGGACCGGCTATGGACACGCTGCCTCACCCGCCACCGGCCACGGGCGTTGCAGCGCTTGTCGTCGCAGGCGGCCAGGGCCTGCGCGCGGGCGGCGACACGCCCAAGCAGTATCGCCCGCTGCTTGGCCGGCCGATGCTGGCGCATGCTGTCGGTGCATTTCTCGCCCATCCAGCGGTCGGCCGGGTCCAGCTGGTCGTGGCAACCGGCGACGAGTCGCGGGCACTTGCAGCCCTGGGTGACGATCCGGGCCCGCGGCTCACGCTGTGCACGGGCGGGGCAAGCCGGCAGCAGTCGGTCCTGAACGGGCTCGAGGCGCTTGCCGCCGGTTCCAGCCCGGAATGGGTGCTCATCCACGATGCAGCGCGGCCCTTCGTGCCGGTGTCGCTGATCGACCGGGTGCTTGCCGCGCTTTCGACAGTGCCTGGCGCCTGCCCTGCCCTTCCCGTTGTCGACAGTCTGAGGAGCGGCGACCGGCTTGTCGACGGCGAGGTGGACCGCAGCCGCCTCCACCGTGTGCAGACACCCCAGGGTTTCCATTTCCAGGCCAGACTCGCGGCCCATCGCGAAGCAGCCGCGCGTGGGTTTGCAGCAACCGATGATGTTGCAGTCGCCCGCGCGTCGGGGCTTGACGTCGCGCTCGTCGCCGGAGACGAGCGAGCCATGAAGGTGACGCAGGCCGAGGATTTCGCGCGCGCCGAGGCGCTCGTCGCCAGGCTGCCGGCGACCGGCACCGGCTATGACGTCCACCGCTTTGGCCCCGGCGACCATGTCTGGCTGTGCGGCGTCAGGGTGCCGCACGAGGCCGGCCTCGTTGGCCATTCCGATGCCGATGTCGGGCTTCACGCGCTCACCGACGCCGTGCTCGGCGCCATCGGCGCAGGCGACATCGGTCGCCACTTCCCGCCGTCGGATCCGCAATGGAAGGGTGCCTCCTCAGACCGGTTTCTCGCCCACGCGGCCACGATCGTGGCATCGCAGAGCGGCCGAATCGCCCATGTCGATGTGACCATCATCGCCGAGGTCCCGAAGGTCGGTCCGCACCGCGAGGCCATGGTCGCGCGCATCGGCGAAATCCTTGCCGATCACCGCCCGATCGTCTCGGTGAAGGCGACCACAACCGAAGGCCTGGGGTTCACGGGGCGCCGCGAAGGCATCGCAGCCCAGGCCATCGCGACCGTGCTGCTTCCGGCCCAGCCATGATCGACACCGAGATGAGAGCGCTGGCCACCCGCGTGGTCGAGGCAAACCGCGAAGCCGGGCGCCGGATTGCGGTTGCCGAAAGCTGCACGGGCGGGCTTGTCGCGGGCGCAATCACGGCCGTTCCCGGGGCATCCGAAGTGTTCGACCGCGGCTTCGTCACCTATTCCAACGAGGCCAAGGTCGAGATGCTCGGCGTCTCCGAGGAGATCCTCGCAACGCTTGGCGCCGTGTCCGAGGCAACGGCCTGGGCCATGGCCGCCGGGGCGATCGAACGGAGCAAGGCCGACGTGGCGGTTTCCATCTCCGGCATTGCCGGCCCGGCCGGCGGCACGGGGAAGAAGCCCGTCGGCACCGTGGTGTTTGCGCGCGCACTGAAGGGCCCGGACGGCGGGGTCTCGGAAGATGGCCATCTCGCCGACGTGCACGAGCTCGGAGACCTCGGCCGCGACGAGATCCGCCGCCAGGCCGTGCTCATTGCACTGCGCCTGCTACTCCCCTGACCGGATCGCCATAGAGCGTGCGGGCCCGCGCCTCGAAGGCGGCGACCATGTGACGGAAGGCTTCGTGGAAGACGGCGCCGGCCAGCCGCTCGAACAGGCGGGAACGAAAGCTGAATTCGACAGCGAATCGGACCCGCGTGCCCCCCGCTTCCGGGGCGAAGCTCCAGTCGTTGGAGAGATGCTTCAACGGTCCGCTCACATAGTCGACATGGATCGCGCTCGGCCGCTCCAGCGTGACCCGGCTCGTGAAGGTCTCGCGGATGGCCCGGAAACCCACCGACATGTCGGCAACCATGTGGGTTGCGCTCCGCTCGCGGATCCTGGTCGCAGCGACCCACGGCAGGAACTGCGGGTAGGCGCCGACATCGACGACGAGGTCGAACAGCTGTTCGGGTGTGAAAGGGAGGAAACGCTCCTCCCGGTGGCTAGGCAACGGCGGGGGTCCGCGCCAGTCGAGCCGCACGGGCCGCCCTGAGGCGGGCGAAATCCTCGCCGGCATGGTGGCTTGAACGCGTCAGCGGGCTTGCCGCAACGAGGAGGAATCCCTTGGCCTCGGCAATGGTCCGATAGCTTGCAAACACCGACGGAGGCAAGAACTCGGCCACGGGCGCATGACGGGGGGTCGGCTGGAGATACTGGCCGATGGTCAGGAAGTCGACTCCGGCCGAACGCATGTCGTCCATGACCTGGTGCATCTCGAGGCGCTCTTCGCCAAGACCAACCATCAGGCCCGACTTGGTGAAGAGCGAAGGATCGAGCACCTTCACCCGCTCGAGCAGCCGAAGCGAGTGATAGTAGCGCGCACCCGGGCGGATTGTGGGGTAGAGCCGCGGCACGGTCTCGAGATTGTGGTTGTAGACATCGGGCCGGGCGGCGACGATCGCCTCGACTGCAGCGTCTGCCTTGTTGCGGAAATCGGGGGTGAGGATCTCGATCGTGGTTGCAGGTGCCCGCGCCCGAATCGCCTCGATCACCTTCACGAACTGCGATGCGCCACCGTCAGGCAGGTCGTCACGGTCGACCGACGTGACCACGATATGGGCAAGGCCGAGTTCGGCTGCTGCCTCGGCGACATGGACCGGCTCGAGCGGGTCGACCGGCCCGGGCATCCCCGTCTTGACGTTGCAGAAGGCGCAGGCCCGCGTGCACGTATCACCCAGGATCATGACGGTGGCGTGCTTCTGCTGCCAGCACTCGCCGATGTTGGGGCAGGCAGCCTCTTCGCACACCGTGTTGAGCCCGAGGCGCCGCATCAGCGCCTTGGTTTCGCGGAATGCCGGCGAGGAGGGAGCACGAACCCGCAGCCATTCGGGCTTGCGGGTGAAGCGGAGGGGCGCAAGGTCAGTCACATTCCGCAACCTAGGCGTATGCGCTGCGCCCGGCAATTGCGGCTTGCGGGCGCGGCAAGTGGCACGTCAGAGCCCATGATCAAATCCCGTGAAAGGTCGCAAAGGCCTCCAGCGGCGCGCGCGCCGACCGGAAGCTGTTGGCCGGATCGGCCGGATCGCGAAAGCCGATCGCCATCCCGCAGAACAGCATCCGCTCGTCTGGAAGCTGGAGGAAGGCGCGGATCGTTTCCGGATAGATGGCCCAGCACTCCTGCGGGCAGCTGTCGAGCCCCTCCTCGCGCAGCAGCAGCATGAGGGTCTGGAGATACATGCCGAGATCGGACCATTGCGGCGGACCCATGGTCTTCGCAACCGAGCAGAACAGCGCAACAGGAGCTCCGAAAAACTGGAAATTGCGCGCGAACCACATCATCCGTTTGGCCTTTTCCTCGCGCGGGATGCCAAGCGCGCCATAGAGCCCCTCACCCACCTGAAAGCGGTAGTCCCGGTAGGGCGATGGCAGCGTCCTGGGGTAGATGTCATACTCGGTCGGCTCTCCCCCCGGTGCTTCCACCACCCGTCGCGCCATGATCGCCTTGAGCTCGGCAAGCGGCTCCCCCCCGATCACGTCGATGTGCCAAGGCTGGAGGTTGCCGCCAGAAGGTGCCCGCGCTGCAGCCTCGACAACCCGGCGGATCACGGCTGGATCGACGGGCCTGTCGAGAAAGCCACGCACCGACTGTCGGCTTTCGACCGCTTCGCTCACCCTCATCACTCTCTCCCGCTGTTGTGAGGCCCCGGCGGATTGCCTAGAAGGCCGAGGTGCTGTCCAGCCTCCCCAATCTGCTGACGCTCTCGCGGATTCTCGCGGTCCCCCTGTTCGTCATCCTCATGTGGGAAGGCAACTGGATCACCTATCTCCTTGCCTTTACGCTCTTCTGTATTGCCGGCGTAACAGACTATATCGACGGCTACCTGGCCCGGGCGCAGGGGACGGTCTCGAAGCTCGGCATCTTTCTCGACCCGATCGCCGACAAGATCATGGTGGTGAGCGTGATTGTCATGCTGATCCACAACGACGCGATCAAGGGCTGGACCATGCTGCCTGCGCTCGTGATCATCCTGCGCGAGATCGCGGTTTCCGGGCTCAGGGAGTTTCTGGCCGGCCTCAACGTCTCGGTTCCGGTGTCGCGGCTCGCCAAGTGGAAGACCGGCCTCCAGATGTTCGCGCTTGGCGCCCTCATCCTCGGCGAGGCAAGCGCGCGGTTCGTGCCCGGCCTCCCGGTGCACGAACTCGGGCTCGTGGCGCTGTTTCTGGCTGCTGCGCTCACCCTCATCACCGGGTGGGACTATCTGCGCACCGGCCTGCGGCACATGGATTGACGCGTGGCAGTGGCGCTCCTCTATTTCGCCTGGGTGCGTGAACAGGTCGGCACCGACCGCGAGGAGATCCCACTCGAGGCCCCGCTGCCGCTCCGCGCGTTGGTCGAGGCGCTGCGGGCGCGAAGCCCGGGCCATGGTCGGGCACTCGCCGATCTCTCCCGCCTGCGCGCAGCAGTGAACCAGGAGTTCGCCGGCTGGGATGCTCCGGTGCGGCCAGGTGACGAGGTCGCCATCTTCCCGCCGGTCACGGGCGGCTGATGTTCAGGATCAGTGTCCAGGCGGAGCGCTTTGACATTGCACATGAACATGCACGCCTCTCAGGGCTTGCCCCCCGTGTCGGCGCGGTCGTCGTCTTTACCGGCCAGGTCCGCGATGAGCCGCTCATGCTCGACCACTACCCAGCCATGGCCGAACGGCAGATTGCCGCCCGTCTCGCCGACGCGCGGGCGCGCTGGCCGCTGCTTGGCGCAACCGTCATCCACCGGTTCGGCCCGCTCGATGTCGGGGAGGGGATCGTCCTTGTCGGCACGGCCTCGGCGCATCGGGCAGCCGCGTTCGAGGGTGCGACGTTCCTGATGGACTGGCTCAAGACCTCGGCGCCCTTCTGGAAGAAGGGTGCAAGCGGCTGGGTCGAGGCAAAAGCGAGCGATGACGCTGCTGCCGCGCGCTGGATTGCGACCGAAGGGGAGGACTGATGCCCATCACGCTCTATCAGTTCGAGATTTCTCCCTACGCTGACAAGGTTCGGCGGGCTCTCCGCTTCAAGGGTCTCACCTTCGACGTGGTTGAGGTGATGATCTCCAAGCGCAACGCCCATCGCGCCATCTCGCCCACAGGCAAGTTCCCGGCCTTGGTGCACGATGGCCGGACCATCGTCGACTCGACGGACATTCTCCGCCATCTCGACTGCGCGTTTCCGACGCCGCAGCTTGCCCCGGACCACCCGCGCGACGCGGCGCTCGCCACTCTTCTTGAGGACTGGGCCGACGAGAGCCTCTATTTCTACGATCTCACCATGCGCCCATGGCCCCAGAACCGGACGTGGTTCGTCGAGGACCTGCTTGCCCACGAAAAGGGGTTTGCACGGGGCTTGCTCGCCCGGGCGATCCCCGGCGCCATCTCGAAGGTGGCGAAGGCGCAAGGGCTCGGCCGCAAGTCGGAGGCGACGGTCGTCGCAGATCTTGCTGTCCTCTACGATGCGCTCGAGGGCTGGCTCGACGGCGTCGACTGGCTCGCCGGGCCGCGCCTCTCGAATGCCGACATCGCCGTGCGCGTGATGACGAACGTGCTCGACCGCACCGTGGAGGGGAAGGCGCTGCGGGCCGCGCGGCCAAGGTTCGACGACTGGTGCCGGCGGGTCGACTCTGCCGCCCCGCCGGAGGGGATTTCGATCACGCGGTCAGGATGACCTTCCCCATCGCCTTGCGTTCCATCAGCATGCGGATGGCCTTGCCGCCCTCTGCAAGCGGCAGGCGCGCCCCGACATGCGGCTTGAGCCGCCCCTCGGCCAGCCATCCCACCAGCTCCGCCATGTTGGCGCGGTGGACTTCGGGCTCGTGCATGGTGAAGGCGCCCCAGAACACGCCGACGATCGCAGCCCCCTTGATGAGCGGCAGGTTGAGCGGAAGCTTCGGAATTTCGCCGGCAGCAAAGCCGACCACGAGGTAGCGGCCATTCCAGGCGATCGAGCGGAAGGCAGGCTCGGCAAACCGGTCGCCGACGGGATCGTAGATGACATCGGCGCCCTTCCCTCCCGTCAGCGCCTTGACCCGCTCCTTCAGGTCCTCGCGCTCATAGTTCACTCCCTCGTCGGCGCCATGGGCTCTGGCAAGCGAGAGCTTCTCGTCAGTCGAGGCAGCGGCAATCACCCGGGCACCCATCAGCTTGCCCAGCTCCACTGCGGCGAGCCCGACTCCGCCGGCGGCGCCCAGCACGAGGAGCGTCTCTCCTGCCCGCAGCATGGCCCGCTGTTTGAGCGCATGGTGGGAGGTGCCGTAGGTCATGGTGACACCCGCTGCGAGGTCCATCGGCAGCCCCCCGGGCACTGGCACGCACTGGTGCTCGGCGGCGACAAGCTTTTCGGCGAAGGCGCCGGTGCCGGTCATCGCGATCACTTGATCCCCGGGCGCAAAACGCGTCACGCCTTCGCCCACCGCCTCCACGGTTCCGGCAGCCTCGCCACCAGGCACGAACGGGAGTGGCGGCTTGAACTGGTAGAGGTTGCGGATGATGAGCGTTTCCGGGAAATTGACCCCGGCCGCTGCCACCCGCACAAGCACCTCACCGGGCCCGGGCGCCGGGTCGGGCACCTCCTGCCATTCGAGAAGCTCGGGGTCGCCGTGACGGGTGCAGAGCAGGGCTTTCATGCGCGTCTCCCTTCGCTATGGGGATAGGCAAGGAGGAGGGTGCGGGCAATGGCGGGAGGCCTGCCGAAAATCGCGGTGTTCGGTGCCGGTCTGGTCGGCGCCTATGTTGGGGTCCGGCTGGCGCCTCATGCCCGGGTGACCCTGATCGGGCGCGAGGCCCTTGTCGCGAAGGCGACGGAGGGTCTGCGCGCATCAGACATGGACGGCTTCGACCTCATCGTGACCCCGGGCGACATCGAAGCCACGACCGACGCGCAGGGCCTCGGCGACGCCGACCTCGTGCTTGTCGCGGTCAAGTCGCTGGCAACTGCGGAAGCGGCACGCGCCATCGCGGCCCACGCGCCGCCGCGCGCCCCGGTCATCTCGCTCCAGAACGGGGTCGCCAATGTCGAACTGCTCCGGGCTGGGCTCCCCGGGCGTACCGTGCTTGGCGGCATGGTGCCCTTCAACGTGGTCGAGGCCGAGCCTGGGCGCTTCCACCGCGGCACGGGTGTCGGCGGCCTCGTCGTCGAAGCCCATCCGGATCTCGAACCTTTCCTCGAGCGGTTCGACGCTGCCGGGGTGGCCATCGCGCCGAGCGACAACATTCTCGGGATCCAGTGGGGCAAACTCCTCGTCAACCTGAACAACGCGGTCAACGCGGTCTCGGGCGTAAGCCTGATGGAGCAGCTGCGTCAGCGCGGCTACCGGCAGGCGTGGGCGATGGCGATGCGCGAGGCGATGGCGCTCACCCGCCGCGCCGGAATCACCCTGGTCGATCCGCTTCCGATGCCGCTCCAGCTCATGCCGGCAATCATGAGCCTGCCTGACCGGCTCTATTTCTATGTCGCGGCCCAGGCCGGGGGTGGGCGCACGCGTGTCGATCCGCATGCCCGCTCGTCCATGGCGGATGACCTGGCGCGGGGCCGCAAGACCGAAGTCGACTTCCTCAACGGCGAGGTCGTCCGACTCGCACAGCGGGTGGGCCGTCGGGCCCCTGTCAATGCCCGGATGGTCGAACTCGTGCACGCAGCCGAAGGGGGTGCACCGCCGATCACGGCGGCGGCGCTTCTGCGGGACCTGCGCGAGACCGCACGGAAACGAAGGTGATGCGATGAACGAGACGGTTGTGCCGGTTCCCTCCATGTGGGCTGCTGCCGCCCGCTACACTGCCGAGAGTTACGCCCGGCTCTACAGGGAATCGCTCGATGATCCCGACGGCTTCTGGCGCCGCGAGGCCATGCGGATCGACTGGATTCGGCCCTTCACCAGGGTTTCGCAGTGGAGCTTCGCGGAGGCCGATTTCGGCATCCGCTGGTTCGAGGACGGCACGCTCAATGTC
>CALLWN010000039.1 GCA_938016505.1 uncultured Sphingomonadaceae bacterium | reverse complement strand
CGTCAGGTGGGCGTAACCGCCCACCCAAGTGGCTTTAGAAGTTGTCTTCGAACTTCTTGGCCAGATCTTCGATGTTGTCTGGCGGCCAGTCTTCGACGTCCATGCCAAGGTGCAGACCCATGCCGGACAGAACTTCCTTGATCTCGTTCAGGGACTTGCGGCCGAAGTTCGGAGTCCGGAGCATTTCCGGCTCGGACTTCTGGACGAGGTCACCGATGTAGATGATGTTGTCATTCTTGAGGCAGTTGGCCGAGCGGACCGACAGTTCGAGCTCGTCCACCTTCTTCAGGAGGTTGCGGTTCATCAGGATGTCGGTCGGCTCTTCGGCGGGGATGCCGGGGACCATCGCGACGGGCGCCGGGCGCGCCACCGGCTCCTCGAAGTTGACGAACAGCTGGAGCTGGTCCTGGAGGATGCGCGCGGCATAGCCGACCGCGTCATCGGGAGAGACCGAGCCATCGGTCTCGACGGTCAGCGTCAGCTTGTCGTAATCCAGTTCCTGACCGACCCGGGTGTTCTCGACCTTGTAGGCCACCTGGCGCACGGGCGAGTAGATGGCATCGACCGGGATGAGCCCGATTGGCGCGTCGGCGGGCCGGTTGGCCGAGGCGGGCACATAGCCCTTGCCGGCCTGGACCGTCAGTTCCATGTTGAAGGTGGCGCCCTCGTCGAGCGTGCAGATGACGAGCTGCGGGTTGGCGATTTCGATGTCGCCGCTGGTCGCGATGCTGCCGGCTGTCACCGGGCCCGGGCCGGTGGCAGAAAGCGACAGCCGCTTGGGCTGGTCGCCCTGCATCTTGACCACGATCTGCTTCACGTTGAGCACGATGTCGGTCACGTCCTCGCGCACCCCTGGGAGCGAGGAAAATTCATGAAGCGCACCATCGATGCGGATTGCGGTCACGGCCGCGCCCTGCAGGCTCGAGAGGAGGACGCGCCGGAGCGCGTTGCCGAGCGTGAGCCCGAAGCCGCGTTCGAGCGGTTCGGCCACGAAGGCCTTGCGGTTGGGAGCGCCTGCCGAGCGCACCTCGAGCCCGAGAGGCTTCTTCAGTTCCTGCCAGTTCTTTGCGAAAGCTGCCACCACGCCCGTTTCACCTTTCCTTTCGACCCGAAACCGGGCCGAACCTCTTCTGTTTTCTGGGGCCGCCGGGGCGCGCCGCGCCCGGATGCGACCTCGTCAGACCCGTCGCCGCTTCGGGGGGCGCACGCCGTTGTGCGGGATTGCCGTCACGTCGCGGATCGACGTGATCTGGAAGCCGACGGCCTGGAGCGCGCGAAGGGCCGATTCGCGACCCGAGCCCGGGCCCTTCACTTCGACCTCGAGGGTGCGGACGCCATGCTCGGCGGCCTTCTTGCCGGCATCCTCGGCCGCGACCTGCGCGGCATAGGGGGTCGACTTTCGGCTGCCCTTGAACCCCATTGTCCCCGCCGACGACCAGGCAATGGTGTTGCCCTGGGCATCGGTGATGGTGATCATGGTGTTGTTGAAGCTGGCGTTCACATGGGCGACGCCCGATGTGATGTTCTTCCGCTCGCGCCGCTTCAGGCGCTGGGGTTCGCGTGCCATTACTTCTTCTTCCCTGCGATCGGCTTGGCCTTGCCCTTGCGGGTCCGGGCATTGGTGTGGGTCCGCTGGCCGCGCACTGGCAGCCCCTTGCGGTGACGCAGCCCGCGGTAGCTCGCGAGATCCATCAGCCGCTTGATGTTCATGGCGACTTCCCGACGAAGATCACCCTCGACGAGATAGTCACGGTCGATCGTCTCGCGGATGGCGAGCACTTCGGCGTCGGTCAGATCCTGGACCCGGCGCTCCGGGGGGATTTCGAGCCTGGCGGTGATCTCCTTCGCCTTGGTCCGACCGATGCCGTGAATGTAAGTCAGCGCGATCTCCACGCGCTTGTTGGTGGGGATGTTGACCCCTGCGATCCGTGCCACAAACTGCTCCTGCTCCACGAGGGCCCTGGGCGAGGCGCCTCATCTCACTGCGTCGACCCGCCCCTCGCGCCGGAACCACACCGCACGGCCCCGCCGGTCGAGGCGTTTGCCGGACACTGGATTGGGAACGGGTGCGGGTAGAAAGCCCGGCAACGCCTGTCAAGAAAAAAGGTCCGTGCACGCACGCACGTCGGTCAGGCTGGAAGCAGCGCCTGCACCTCGCGTTCAACATCTTCCATTGGCGCCATGCCGTCAACCCGGGCGACGAGCCCGCGCGCCTCGTAGACGGGCAGGATGGGCGCCGTCTTGGCACGGTACTCGGCCATCCGGGTGCGGACCGTCGCCTCATTGTCGTCGGGCCGGCGCTTGAACTCGGTGCTGCCGCAGCGGTCGCACACGCCCTCGACCTTCGGGCGCTTGAAGCGATTATGATACCCCTCGCCGCAGTTGGCGCAGGTGAAGCGGCCGGTGATCCGGTCGACGAGCGCGTCCTCGTCGACCGCAAGCTCGATCACCCGGTCGAGGTGGCGACCATGGGCGGCAAGCAGCGAGTCGAGGCTCTCGGCCTGGGCGAGCGTGCGCGGGTAGCCATCGAAGATGATGCCGGTCTCGGGCGGCGTCGCGGCGAGGGCCTCGTCGATCAGGCCCGAGACGACGGAGTCGGGCACGAGCCCACCCTGCTCCATGATGGCCTTGGCCTCGAGGCCCACGGGCGTTCCGGCCCTCACTGCCGCGCGGAGCATGTCACCGGTCGAAAGCTGGACCATCCCGCGCGAGGCCATCAGCTTCTGGGCCTGGGTGCCCTTGCCGGCGCCGGGCGGACCGAGCAGGATGACGACCGGGCCTGCGGCCCCGTTGGCCTTGCGTTCGCTCACCGGCTGCGCCCCCTGAGCTTCGATTTCCTGATGAGGCCCTCATACTGGTGGGCGAGAAGATGTCCCTGGATCTGGGTCACCGTATCCATGGTCACGTTGACGACGATGAGAAGCGACGTGCCCCCGAAGTAGAAGGGAATGGCCAGCTGCGAGATCAGAAGCTCGGGCAGCAGGCAGATGAGGGTGAGGTAGAGAGCGCCCACGACCGTGATTCGGGTCAGGACATAATCGAGATATTCGGCCGTCTTCTGACCCGGGCGGATGCCGGGGATGAACCCGCCATATTTCTTGAGATTGTCGGCCGTTTCTTCGGGGTTGAACACGACGGCCGTGTAGAAGAAGGCGAAGAAGATGATGCCGGCCGCGTAGAGCGCCATGTAGAGCGGCGCGCCGTGCTGGAGCGCGGTGGTGACGGTGAGCAGGATGTCGCCGCCGGCGCCTGTCGCGCCCTCGCCCGCGAACTGGGCGACTGTCAGCGGCATGAGGAGCAGCGACGAGGCGAAGATCGGCGGGATGACGCCCGGGGTGTTGAGCTTCAGTGGCAGGTGCGACTTGTCACCCTGGAACATGCGGTTGCCCACCTGGCGCTTGGGATACTGGATGAGGATGCGGCGCTGGGCCCGTTCCATCCAGCAGATGAAGGCGATGACCGCCAGCGCCAGAAGGATGACGACGCCGAGGAAGCCCACCGAGATTGCCCCGGTGCGGGCCTGCTCGAACAGCCCGCCGAGCGCGACCGGCAGCTGGGCGACGATGCCGGCCATGATGATGAGCGAGATGCCGTTCCCGATGCCCCGGCTGGTGATCTGCTCGCCCAGCCACATCAGGAACAATGTGCCGCCGAGCAGCGAGATGATGGTCGAGATCCGGAAGAACCAGCCCGGATCGATGACGGCCGACACGCCCGACGAGGCGCCCCAGCCCTCGAGGCCGACGGCGATGCCATAGCCCTGGAACACGGTCAGGATGACGGTGCCGAACCGCGTGTACTGGTTGAGCTTCTTGCGGCCGGCCTCGCCCTCCTTCTTGAGCGCCTTCCACGGCTCGTGCATCGAGCTCAGGAGCTGCACCACGATCGAGGCGGTGATGTAGGGCATGATGCCGAGCGCGATGATCGACATGCGCTCGAGCGCGCCGCCCGAGAACATGTTGAAGAAGTCGAGGACGCCGCCCGCCGTGCGGTTGAACAGCTGGTCGAGCGCGATCGGGTCGATTCCGGGCAGCGGCACGAAGGAGCACAGCCGGAACACGATGAGCGCGCCCAGCGTGAACCAGATCCGCTTCTTGAGGTCCGTTGCCTTCGAGAAGTTGGCGAAACTCAGGTTCTGGGCAAGCGTGTCGGCAGCCGTTGCCATTCCCTCGATCCTTGCCGTGCGCCGCTGATCCGGCCCACGCGCATCACGCGATGTAGGCCGCCGGGCTGCGCGTGAAAAGCCTCAGGCCCCAGCGGGCGGGACCAGCTTGGCGTGCGTTTCGGTGACCGTGCCGCCGGCCTTCTCGACTGCGGCCCGCGCTGCCGCACTGGCGCCTGCGACCACGAGATCGAGTTTTGCCGTCAACGCCCCGCGCCCGAGCAGCCGGACGCCATCGCGGGCATGGGTGAGGATGCCGGCGTCCCTGAGCGCCGCGGCATCGACCGACGAACCCGCCGCGATCCGCCCGGCATCGACTGCGGCCTGGAGCGTGCCGATGTTCACGACCGCGTAGGTCAGGCGGTTGGGCTGGTTGAAGCCGCGCTTGGGCAGCCGCATGTGGAGCGGCATCTGGCCGCCCTCGAAGCCCTTGATGGCAACGCCCGAGCGGCTCTTCTGGCCCTTCTGGCCGCGCCCCGAGGTCTTGCCGAGGCCCGACCCGATGCCGCGGCCGACGCGCGTGCGCGCCTTGCGGGCTCCGGGGTTGTCGCTGATCTCGTTGAGCTTCATCGTTCCAGTCCTTGCTGTGGCGCCCGGCTCAGGCGTCTTCGACCCGCACCATGTGCTGCACGCGCGCGATCATGCCGCGCACTTCCGGCGTGTCGGGGAGTTCGCGGGTGCGATGCATCTTGTTGAGGCCGAGCCCGATGAGGGTGGCCCGCTGGTCCTTGGTGCGGCGGATCGGCGAGCCGATCTGCGTGACCTTCAGAGTCTTTTCCGCCATCTCCGGTCTCCTCAGGCCACGATCGCGTCAGCTTCGGCTTCGGCCGCACGCGGTGCAATGTCGCCGCGCCGCGCGAGCAGGTCGGCGACCTTGCGGCCACGGCGCTGGGCAACCGACTTTGGGCTCACCTGCTCGCCAAGTGCGGCAAAGGTGGCGCGGATCATGTTGTAGGGGTTGTTGGTGCCGACCGACTTGGCGACGACATCGGCAACGCCGAGCGATTCGAACACGGCGCGCATCGGGCCGCCAGCGATGATCCCCGTGCCCTGTGCAGCCGACCGGACATAGACCTTGCCGGCGCCGAAATGGCCGAAGCCGTCATGGTGAAGCGTGCGGCCGTCGCGCAGCGGCACGCGCACCATCGCCTTCTTGGCAGCAGCGGTCGCCTTGGAGATGGCCTCGGGTACCTCGCGGGCCTTGCCATGGCCGAAGCCGACTCGGCCCTTGCCGTCGCCGACGACGACGAGGGCTGCAAAACCGAACCGCTTGCCGCCCTTCACCGTCTTCGACACCCGGTTGATGTGGACCAGCTTCTCGATGAGCTCCTCGCCATCATCGGCGAGCGTCGGCTCGCGACCGCGCCGCCGGTCGCTGCGGTCGCCACGCTCACCGCCGCGGCCACGGCCGCCACGGCCGCGCCGCTCGGCGCGCTCCGGGGCAGCGTCCTGCGCTACCGCGGTTTCGGGAAGAATCTCG
>CALLWN010000038.1 GCA_938016505.1 uncultured Sphingomonadaceae bacterium | reverse complement strand
CAACGGGGATCCGCACGGGCGGCCGATGGCGCAGCCGACCATCTTCAACCCGATGCGCGAGCTTGAGGGCGCTGCGCAGGATGTGCCGTTCATCGCCTCCAACGTGCTGACGGCCTTCACCATCTTCGAAAGCGCGACCGGTCTCGTCTCGAGCTACGTCTACGACACCCGCGACGCTGCCGCCCCAACCCGCAAGTTCGACGAGTTCCGCATCGGCTGAAGCGTCGCGGGGCGCCGCCGCGGCAGTCGCGCGCACGCCGGGCGGGGCGTGCCTGCGGCTGGCCGCCCTGGCGGTCGGGCGTTCGCTGCCCGAGAGGCGGGGTTGGGGGGTCGCCAGGGCCATTGGGCCTGTCAGCGCTTCGTCACGCTTCCTTCCCGAGGCAGTCACGGTCCGCGGATAACCGCGATCCCGCCATGCAAAAAGGGGTCAGATGATGCGCTGGAACTTCCGTCTCGGTTCGGCATCGCTTCTCTGGCTGCTCGGTGCACCGTTGCTCGCCCAACCGGCCGACCTCGGGGTGCAGGCCGAGATCGTGGTGACGGGCTTCCGTGCCCAGAACGAGCGGGCGATCGACGCCAAGCGGCAGGCCGAAATCGTCGCCGAGTTCCTGAAATCCGACGATATCGGCCAGCAGCCCGACTACAACATCGCCGACAGCTTCCGGCGGCTTCCCGGGGTGCAGACCGTCTTCGACGAGGACGAGGGGCGCTACGTCTCGATCCGCGGGCTCAACCCGAGCTTCACCATCGGCAGCTTCGACGGCGCCACCATGGCAACGGCGGAACGCGGCAACCGCCAGCTCAACATGGAGGCCATCCCGTCGACTGCGGTCGCAAGCCTCGAGGTCCTGAAATCGCGCACGCCCGACATCGACGGCAATGCCATCGGTGGCAGCATCAACCTCGTCACCCGGTCTGCCTTCGACCGGCCGGGCCTGTTCCTCATCGGCAATGCCTTCCTCGGAGTCTCCGACAGCCAACGGGTTCCCGGCAAGGGGTTCGGCCGCAACAGCGACGATGGCCTGAACCTGCGGGTCGACGGCACCGTCTCCACCCGCTTCGGCCGCGATGACATGTTCGGCGTTCTGCTCACGGGCAGCTTCAGCCGCAAGCGCCGCGACCAGGAACGGCTGCTGCCACAACAGGTTCCGCCGGCAACCGGGCCGACGCCGGCGCCGCCACCCGGCACCACCAACCTGCTCTGGTCGACATATCCCAACTCGGTTGACCGCTATGGCGGCACCGCCAAGCTCGAGGTCAGGCCCCGGGCCGGGGTCGAGCTTGCAGTGGCCTACACCTACTTCAGCCAGGACGACAACGAACTCCGCCACTCCCAGCAGCTCCTCAACACCTCGGGAGGCAGTTTCGTCCGCTTCAACGATTTCCCGATCCGCAAGCCGCTGCACGTGGCCCAGGGCCGGCTGTCCTGGGAAGGTGACAACCGGCATCGCCTCGCCGGGCGGCTGTCCTACTCCGAGGCGGCCTTCATCGAGCCTTCCAACGAGGTCGTCTTCAACCTTGTCGCTCCGGCACCCACCTTCGACCTCGCGCTGGTGAACGGCGTGCCGATTGCCTCCAGGATCACGCCGCGGTTCGAAGATCCGTCGCAGTACCGGTTCAGCCAGTTCCGCCCCTACAAGGATGATTCCAACGACCAGGTGTGGGAAGCGCAGCTCGACTGGAGCTGGAACACCGGCGGGCGCGACGAGGGGCTCGGCCTCGGCGCCGGCTTCAAGTACCGCGAAACCCGCCGCGACAATGACCGGACCCAGGATTTCTTCAACCCTCAGACCGGGACCAACCTTTTCCTCTCGCAGTTCCTGCTGACCGACAGCTACAGGCCAATCTTCGGCAATTTCCGCCAACCGTTCGTGGATTTCGAGTCCTTCCAGTCGTTCTTCGCGGCCAACCCGGCGCTGTTCCGCTATGACAAGGTCCTGAGCGACCGCCAGAGCATTGGCGGGGACTGGGTCTTTTCCGAGGATGTGACTGCGGGTTACGCGCTGCTGCGCCATCGCGGGGCCCGGCATTCGGTCATCGCCGGCGTGCGCTACGAGGATACGGCGATCACCACCTCAGGCTTCACCCGCCGGACCCTTGCCGGGCAGGACAGCTTCATCCCCTTTACCCGTCGCTCGGGCTACGACGATGTCCTGCCCTCGGTGACCGGTCTCTTTGATCTCTCCGACCGCCTCCGGCTGCGCGCGGCCTATTTCCGTGCAGTGGGCCGACCCAACCCAAGCCAGATGGCCGGAGCGGAAGTGATCAATGCCGATGGCTCGATCAGCCGGCCCAATCCCGATCTGCGGCGCCGCAGGGGCGACAGCGTCGAGGCCAGCCTCGAATATTATCTGCCCGAGCGTCGCGGCGTTGCTGCCGTGGCCGCCTTCCACAAGACGATCCGCGACGAGATCTTCACCTTTGCCGCCCCCGAGCAGATCGACGGCGCCACGGTCACGGTGAACCAGCCGCGCAACGCCGAGGATGCGCGGGTGACCGGCGTCGAACTGAATCTCGTCCTCAACCAGCTCTGGTTTCTGCCGGGCTTCCTCGGCGATTTCGGTGTCCAGGGGAACATGACCTTCCTCGACGGCCACATCACCATCCGCGACAGCGTCAACCGGCGCACCCTCGACCAGCTGCCGGGACAGGCCGACTTCCTTGCCAACGCTGCCCTCTTCTACGAGTCGGGACCCGTGCGTGCCCGCCTGAGCTACGCACATATCGGCACCTACAAGACGGCGGTCAACGCTTCGAACCCGGCTGCCGACCGGACCGAGGCAGGCTTTGACCAGTTCGACGCGCAGGCTCGCATCCGGCTGCTGCCGCGGCTCGAGGTGATCGGCGAAGTCCGCAATCTCACGAAGCAGGGGCGCCTCAACCTGACCGGCCCCAACCAGGACATCGCGCGCGACATCAACCGGTTCGGCCGCCAGTTCTGGATTGGCGCCGCCTTCACCCTGTGAAGGCGGCGCGGGGTCTCGCCGTCGGGCTGTTGCTCTCCGGAGCCGCCGGGGCGCCGGCCTCGGCCGGCGATCTGGTCTCCGGTCCCGCCGGGGCGGAGGCCTGCGTGGCTTCGCCCGCGCAGTGGCGGCTTGCACCCGGCATCAGCTACCGGGTGATGCGCCACACCACGCCGCGGCCGCTCGCTCATCTCGAACAGCTCTTCGAGACAGGCCACGGCTTCACGCCCGGCTGCGGGCGTCACCATGTTCTGCGCTGATCGCCTTCAGCATGGCGTTGGCCAGCATCGTCTCCGCCAACAGCCGCTTCGGCCTGGCGCTCTCGCCCTCCAGCCGCCGAAGGCGCTGCGACTTAGACACCTCAAGCCCGCCGAACCCGGCCTTCCACTTGGGAGGGTCGCGCTTCTCGCGCCATGCCGGCGTCACACATCCGCCGTCACCATCCCGGCCTCCTGCCCCGCCAGGATGGCTACGCCCTGCCCTTCGCCGAGCCTGCTGCGCTTCCTCGTTCTGGACCTGACCCGCTTTGGTGGACGGGTTGCGGTTCAGGTCTGTTGGGCCAGGGCATGGCGCCTCCGTTGATATTCCGGGGGCGAGAGGTGGCCCAGCGCCGCGTGCCGCCGGGTCGGGTCGTGGAAGCCTTCGACGAACTGGAACACGGCCATCTGGTCGGTCATGCGAGCGGAACCGAAGGCGATCGATCAGCTCGCAGTCGCGCGTGGCGAAGAAGCGCTCGCGTCACAAGCGTTGTCGCAGGCATCTCCGACCGAGCCGGTCGACGGTCGGACGCCTGCGTCCTTGGCAGCGGTTGCCGAACGCCAGCGACGTGCATTGCGACCCGCGATCCGAATGATGAGTCACATCGTCCAGCCTGCGGGTCTCTAGCGCCATGTCGAGGGCATCGAGCACGACCCGGGTCTTCAGATCGGTGGAGAAGGCCCAGCCCACGATCTGGCGCGACCAGGCATCGAACACGACCGCCAGGAACAGGAAGCCGGCCATCGTGGCGATGAAGGTGATGTCGGCCATCCACAACTGGTTCGGCTGTTCGACGAAGACGTTTCGCCGCACGAGGTCGGACGCCGACCTGTCGGCCGGGTTGGAGCGGGTCGTGCGGATGGGTCTTCTGCGGCTGACGCCAGTGGTCTGAGCGGCTTGCATCAACCGAGCGACCCGCTCGTGGGCTTCGCCGCCCGTCGGGTCGCGATGGCGACGCCTTCGGCCTGCAGCTCGGCATGAACCCGCGGTGCGCCATAGGTGCCCCTAGAGGCGGCATGAATGGTCCTGATCCGACACAGAAGGTTCTGGTCTGATGTTGCCCGCGCGGAAGGTGGGCGGCTCCGCCAAGCATAGTAGCCGCATGCCGAGACCCGCAAAACGCGGGCCATCGTTTTGATCGGATAGTCGGCCCAGTTCGCGCTCATGAACCGGTAAACCCGGACGGGGTCACCTTGCTCTCCCGTGCGAACCAGGAGTTCAGCGGGAAAGCCGTCCACCGGACGCCTTTCTGATCCGCCTCACCCTTTGCCAGGATGTCACGCTCCTGCCGCAGCCGCGCATTCTCGCGCCGGAGCTTCGTCAGTTCCTCGCGCTCAATGCTGGTCGGACCATCATGCCGACGGCCTTCATCGCGATCCGCCTGGCGAACCCAGTTCCAGATCGACTGCGCCGTCGGCTCGAACTCCCGTGACAGATCCTCAGGCGTGCGCCCCGCCCTCACAAGCTCCACCATCTGCCGC
>CALLWN010000037.1 GCA_938016505.1 uncultured Sphingomonadaceae bacterium | reverse complement strand
GGTGGTCCTGATGAAGGCGGCCAAGAACCCGTTCGAGATCGCTGGCGCCCGCGCTGCCCATGTCCGCGACGGGCTGGCGCTGACCCGCTTCCTCGCGCTTGTCGACCGCGAGGCGCCCGCCGGCGGGCTCGACGAACTGTCGGCGCAGGCGAAGCTCGAGGCGCTGCGCCGGGAATCGAACCTGCTCAGGGATCTTTCGTTCGACTCGATTTCGGCCTTCGGGCCAAATGGCGCCTTTCCCCACTATCGCTCGTCACCGGCGACCAACCGCAGGTTCGAGGGCGGGAACCTCTATCTCATCGATTCCGGCGGCCAGTATCCCGACGGCACCACCGACATCACGCGCACCGTCGCCATCGGCCGGCCCACGCCCGAAATGAAGGACCGCTTCACCCGGGTGCTCAAGGGCCATGTCGCGCTTGCCACGGCGCGCTTCCCGCACGGCACGCGCGGCGGCCAGCTCGACGTGCTGGCCCGCCAGCATCTCTGGGCCGTCGGGCTCGACTATGCCCATGGCACCGGCCACGGGGTGGGGAGCTACCTCTCGGTCCACGAGGGGCAGCAGCGGATCGCGGCAGCAGTCAACGCTCCCGGAATCGACGAGCCGCTGCTGCCGGGCATGATCCTCTCGAACGAGCCGGGCTTCTACCGGGTGGGCGGCTACGGCATCCGGATCGAGAATCTGCTGCTGGTGGTGGAGGACCCGCGCGAGGGCGATGGCGTGCCGATGCTCGCCTTCGAGACGCTGACGCTTGCGCCCATCGATCTCCGGCTGGTCGAGCCTGCGCTGATGACGCCTGCCGAGATCGACTGGCTCGACGCCTATCACGCCCGGGTGCGCGCGGCCCATGCGCCCCAGCTTTCGGGCGCGGATCTGGCCTGGCTCGAGGCGGCGACCCGCCCGCTGGGCGCTACGGTGCGCGTGGCGGCCTGACGCAGGGCCCCGGAGCCGAGGCCATTGCCCCGGGCATGAAGCCTGCCTATCTCCGGGCAAAGTCCAGCTTTCGAGGCGAGACCGATGAAAACCGAAGACAGGGCCCTCGCCGCTGCTGCAGCCATCGTCGGGCGCGCCCGCGCCGGCACTGCACCAGCGCCCGTGGTCGACACCGTGTTCGACCCCGACACCTTCACTGCAACCCACATCGTCCACTGCCCGGTGACAAGGCGCGCCGCGATCATCGACAGCGTGCTCGACTATGACCCCGCCTCGGGCCGCACCTCGACGTCGCACGCTGGCGAAGTCGAGGCGCTGGTGAAGGCGAAGGGCCTCGGGGTCGACTGGATCCTCGAGACCCACGCCCATGCCGACCATCTCTCGGCCGCGCCATGGCTCCAGGAGCGGCTCGGCGGGCGGATCGGCATTGGCGCGCACATCGCCCATGTGCAGGGCGTGTTCCGCGGGATCTTCAACCTCGGCGAAACCGTCTCGGGCACCGGCGCCGAGTTCGATCATCTGTTCGCCGATGGCGACCGGTTCGCGATCGGCGGCCTCGAGGCCATTGTGCTCCACGTGCCCGGCCACACCCCTGCCGACATCGCCTTCGTCATCGGCGACGCCGCCTTCATCGGCGACACCCTCTTCATGCCCGACTATGGCACGGCGCGCTGCGACTTTCCCGGTGGCGACGCCCGCACCCTCTACCGCTCGATCCGCCGCCTGCTCGCGCTTCCGGCGGAGACCCGGCTGTTCCTCTGCCACGACTATCTGGCCCCGGGCCGCGAAACCTTCGTCTGGGAGACGACGGTGGCCGCCCAGCGCGCCGGCAACATCCATGTGAAGGACGGAACGGATGAGGACAGCTTTGTCGCCTTCCGCGAGGCGCGCGATCAGACGCTCGCCATGCCGCGGCTGATCCTCCCCTCGATCCAGGTGAATGTCCGCGCCGGGCATCTTCCGGAGCCCGAGGCCAATGGCGTGCGTTACCTGAAGCTGCCGCTCGACGCGCTGTGAGCGCGGCACGCGAGGCGGACGCACCGGCCGCTCCCGTCCGGCCGGGCCGCCTCGTCCGCTTCCTCCCCATCCTCGACTGGGGCCGGCACTACGACCGCCAGACGCTGACCAGCGACCTTGTCGCCGCCGTCATCGTCACCATCATGCTGGTGCCGCAGAGCCTTGCCTATGCGCTGCTCGCGGGGTTGCCGGCCGAGGTCGGGCTCTATGCCTCGATCGCGCCGCTTGTCATCTACGCCCTGTTCGGCACCAGCCGGACGCTTGCGGTCGGCCCGGTCGCCGTCATCTCGCTGATGACTGCGGCTGCCGCCGGCAGCGTTGCCGCCCCGGGCTCGGCCGCCCATGCCGAGGCCGCGCTCGCCCTTGCCCTCCTCTCCGGGCTGATGCTGGTCGGCATGGGGCTGCTGCGGCTGGGGTTTCTTGCCAACCTGCTGTCGCACCCGGTCATCTCGGGGTTCATCACTGCCTCCGGCCTCCTCATCGCCCTGTCCCAGCTGCGCCACCTGCTGGGGGTGCCGGGCGGCGGCGACACCGTGCCCGAGATGGTCGGCCGCCTGTGGCCCAACCTCGGCGCCACCAACGCGGCGACGCTTGCCGTGGGCGCGGCCTCGATCGCCTTCCTGGTCTGGGCGCGGCGGCACCTGAAGCCCACCCTCGTGCGGCTTGGCGCAGGCGCGCGCCTGGCTGAGCTTCTTGCCCGCACCGGGCCCGCGATCGCCGTCATCGCCGCCATCGCTGCGGTGCCGCTGTTCGGTCTCGAGGCGCGGGGCGTTGCAACCGTCGGCCCCATCCCCGCCGGCCTTCCGCCGCTCGGCCTGCCCGCGCCCGACCCTTCGCTGTGGGGCCGGCTTCTGGTTCCGGCGTTCCTGATCGCGCTTGTCGGCTTCGTCGAGTCGGTCTCGGTCGCGCAGACGCTCGCGGCGCGCCGCCGGCAGCGGATCGTGCCCGACCAGGAGCTGATCGGGCTTGGCGCTGCCAATGTCGCGGCGGCTGCGACCGGCGGGTTCCCGGTGACCGGCGGGTTCGCCCGCTCGGTCGTCAATTTCGATGCCGGGGCACAGACGCCGGCCGCCGGCGCCTTCACGGCCGTCGGGATCCTCGCTGCCGCGCTGTTCCTGGCACCGCTGCTTGCGCTGCTGCCGGTTGCAACGCTTGCCGCCACCATCATCGTCGCCGTGCTGTCGATCATCGACATTGCGGCAGCGCGCCGGACCTGGCGCTACAGCCGGCGGGACTTTGCCGCGATGGCCATCACCATCGCCACCACGCTCCTCGCGGGGGTGGAGCCGGGGATCTTGGCGGGCGTCGCGGCGAGCCTTGCGCTCCACCTGTGGCGCAGCGCAACGCCGCACGCAGCCGTCGTCGGGCGGGTGCCGGGCACCGAGCATTTCCGCAACGTGCGCCGCCACGAGGTGATCACCTTCCCCCACCTGCTGACGGTCAGGGTCGACGAGAGCCTGAGCTATCTCAATGCCCGCTGGCTCGAGGAGTTCCTGCTCGCCGAGGTGGCGGCCCGCCCGGCGCTCCGCCATGTCATCCTGATGTGCTCGGCGGTGAACGCGATCGATGCTTCCGCGCTCGAGAGCCTCGAGGCGATCAACCACCGGCTGGCCGGCGCCGGCATCCGGCTGCATCTTTCCGAGGTGAAGGGGCCGGTGATGGACCGGCTGAAGCGATCCGACCTGCTCGACACGCTGTCGGGCCGGGTGTTCCTGTCCCAGCACGACGCGTTTTCGACGCTGGCCGCCGACCCGGACGGCATGGCCGCGCCGCCGCCCGACCC
>CALLWN010000036.1 GCA_938016505.1 uncultured Sphingomonadaceae bacterium | reverse complement strand
GGTTGTTCGCCTGCTGCAGCAGGATGGGCAGATATGTGGTGTTCTCGGTCTCGGTGTAGTTCACCCGCCAGTTGAGGGTCCACGCCTCGCCGAAGCGATGGTCACCACCGGCCGTGGTGATCCAGTTGTTGTTCCGATAGTCGCCATCCTCGAGCGTGCCGCGGTTCTGCACTGCGACGAGCGCGCCCCGGTCCACGCCGCGCACGCCGCTTGGAGATGCGGTCAGCAGCTGGAACACATACTGGTTGCGCTGCTCGTCGTCGTTGAACTCGGTGTAGGTGGTGCCGATGAAGATATTGTGGTCGCCAGACGGTTTCCATTCGGCGCGGGCGAACGCCCCCAGATTCTCCCGCTCGAGAATGTAGCTGCGAAAGTCGAGGATCGTGGGCGCGCCACTGTCGTCATAGGCTGCCTCACGGTTGTCGGTGGTTTGCCGGCGCTTGTAGTTGGAGCCGCCGATCACGAACCCGATGCGGTCGTTCGACCAGGAAGCGCGGAGATTGGCCTGGCGCTGCAACCCCATGCCAAGACCCATGACGCCGGCGCCCGCGTCTCCGGAAAGCCCGAAGCCCTCCTTTTCGAACGGCGACCAGGAGCGCAGGTCGATCTGGCCAACCACGGCCTCGGCAGGCATTTCGGCGAGCAGCGACTTGTTGAGCGCGACTGTCGAGAGCAGCACGGCGGGAATGGCATCGAAGCGGAAGGCGCGGGTCGTGCCGCCCTCGTCCACGCCGATGACGGGCACGCCATCGAACTTGACCGAGGTCCAGCGGTTCGGCGCACCGCGCACCTGGATGTAGCGCTCCTGCCCCTGGTCGCGCTGGACGGCGACCGCCGGAAGCCGTGCAAGCGCGCCGGCAACCGTCTGGTCGGCGAACCGGCCGACCGTGTCGGACGACAGGATGTCGACCCGGTTCAGCGCATTGCGCTGTTCCTCAAGCGCACGCTGCTGGGCCTCGAGGATGGGTGCGAAGACCACGATCTCGTCGGCTTCCGGAGCTTCGGGGAGCGTCGCCTCCTCGGCAGCAAGCGCGACAGGCGCCCATGCGAGCGTGATGAGAAAGGATGGCAAACGAACCGACATGACACAAGCCCCCGTGCGTGGAATTGGGGCTGGCCCTAGGCTCCCAGATTGAAGTTCTCGCGTCAGCAGGTTTGCGGAATTGTTGCGAAGGCTGGTGTCGCGGCGGTGAGCCGGCCACTGGCAGTCAGGCCGATGGCGTCGTGACGAAGCTGTCAAGCACCATCTTCGCGCCCGCATGGTCAAAGGCGACCTCGAGCTTGTTGCCCTCCTTCGCGGTCACGGTGCCGGAACCGAACTTCTGGTGGAACACCCGTGCGCCGATCGCAATGTCGGTGCGCGGCGCTCCACCGACGGCCGACGCGAGCACCCGGCCCTCGACGGTCCGGGCGTGCTGCGGCTGTCCCGAGGCCCGGCTCCAGCCTGGGCCGCGGCCGGCGGCGCGCGCGACATGGGCGAAGGGATCCGCCTCCCCCATGACGGCTGCCCGCCACAGGCTTGCGCCGCCGGTCATCGTGGTCTCTGCGGCAACATGGGCGGGCGGAAGCTCGGCGATGAACCGGCTCGGGATGGACGAGGTCCACTGGCCATAGATCCGCCGGTTTGCAGCGTGAAGGATCGTCGCCCGCCGGCGGGCCCGGGTGATGCCGACATAGGCGAGCCTGCGCTCCTCCTCGAGGCTTGCCTCGCCGCCCTCATCGAGCGCGCGCTGCGAGGGGAAGACGCCTTCCTCCCAGCCGGGGAGGAACACATGGCCGAACTCCAGCCCCTTGGCGGCATGAAGCGTCATCAGCGTGACCTTCTCGCTCGCATCGTCGCGGTCATTGTCCATGACCAGGGCGACATGCTCGAGGAAGCTCTCGGCATCGGGCCATTCCTCCATGGCACGGGCGAGTTCCCTCAGGTTCTCGAGCCGGCCCTGCGCCTCGACCGAGCGGTCGGTCTCGAGCATGGCGCGGTAGCCACTTTCGTCGAGCACATGATCGAGGAGCGCGGGCGGGCGAAGCGAAGGCGCAAGCTCCCGCCAGCGCCTGAGGCCAGCGACCAGCGCGCGCAGGCCGGAGCGCGCAGCCCCCGGAAGCTCGTCAGTCTCGGCCAGCTGGGCGGCCGCTGCCTGGAGCGAGAGGCCCGACGCGCGGGCGAAGGCAGCAAGCCGCGCGAGCGATTTCTCGCCGAGGCCCCGGCGCGGTGCATTGATGATGCGCTCGAAGGCAAGGCTGTCGGCAGGCGAGAGCGTCGCGCGCAGATAGGCCAGCGCATCGCGCACTTCGGCCCGCTCGTAGAAGCGGAAGCCACCGACGATTCGGTAGGGCAGGCCGATCTGGATGAAGCGGTCCTCGAACTCTCGGGTCTGGAACTGGGCGCGAACCAGAATCGCGATATCGGCGAGCGCTGCGCCCTCGCGCTGAAGCCGCTCGATCCGCTCTCCCACCAGCCGCGCTTCCTCCGGCCCGTCCCAGACCCCGATCACGGCGACAGGTTCGCCGGCATGGGCTTCGGTCCAGAGCGTCTTTCCCATGCGGCCGCGGTTGCGGGCGATCACACCGCCGGCAGCACCAAGGATATGGCCGGTGGATCGGTAATTCTGCTCGAGCCTGATGACCTGCGCGCCCGGGAAGTCGCGCTCGAAGCTGAGCATGTTGCCGATTTCGGCGCCGCGCCAGCTGTAGATCGACTGGTCGTCATCGCCGACGCAGCACAGGGTGGCCGTGCCGCCTTCGGACGGAGCGGCGAGTGCGCGCAGCCATTGATATTGCGCTGCGTTGGTATCCTGGAACTCGTCGACCAGAATGTGGCGGAACCGTGCCTGCCAATCCGCCTTCACGTCCGGATGGGCGCGGAAGATGGCGAGCATGTGCAGAAGGAGGTCACCGAAGTCGCAGGCGTCGAGGCGACCGAGCTCGGCCTGATAGCGCGCATAGAGTTCGCCGGCGCGGCCGTCGGCAAAGGCCCGGGTGTCGGCTGCGTCGAGATCCTTGGGCAGCTTGCCGCTGTTCTTGAAGCGGTCGATGAGGCTCGCAAGCATCTTGGGGGGCCAGCGGCGGTCGTCGAGCCCGGCCTCGCGGATCAGCCGCTTCAGCAGGCGCTCGACATCGTCGGGGTCGAGAATGGTGAAGCCTGCTGTCAGCCCGACGAGGCCGGCGTGGCGGCGGAGCATGCGCGCCGCAGTGGCGTGGAAGGTCCCGAGGAACGGCATCCCCTCGATTGCATCTCCGAACACGGCGCGCAGCCGTTCGCGCATCTCGCGCGCGGCCTTGTTGGTGAAGGTGACGGCAAGGATCTGGCTCGGCCATGCCGCGCGGGTGGCGAGAATATGGGCGAGCCGCGCGGTCAGCGCCCGTGTCTTGCCTGTCCCGGCGCCGGCGAGCAGCAGCAGCGGCCCGGCAAACGTGGTGGCAGCCGCGCGCTGCGGCGGGTTCAGTCCCTCGAGCCAGGGCGGATCGGGTTGGGGAAGGCTGGCCATCAACACAGGAACGGATAGCGAACTCAAGCCGATTCCGTAAGGGGCGCGAGCAGATGGAGCATCGCCTTGCCGACTGGCCGGCAGGCGAGCGCCACGAGGCCGGCCGGGGCCAAGGGTTCGGCACGAGCGGTCTCGCAGGCGACAAGCGCGTGGGGGGTCAGCCAGCCGCCTGCGCGCGCCGAGGCGATCGCGGCCTCGGCGAGTCCCTGGCCATAGGGCGGGTCGACCAGCACAAGATCGAAGGCGCGCTTCGCTGGCGGCAGACGGGTGGCGTCGAGGCGCAAGAGCGTGGCGGTGGCGCCGAGTCGGCGAATGTTCGCCTCGCAGGCGCGCGCCGCGGCAGGGTCATTTTCCACCAGCACGGCTTCATCGGCGCCGCGCGAAAGCGCCTCGAGCCCGAGCGCGCCCGAGCCCGCGAACAGGTCGAGAACGGCAAGCCCCTCGAAATCGCCCAGGCGCGACCCAAGCATCGAGAACAGCGTTTCGCGGGCGCGGTTGGCAGTCGGACGCGTGGCGCGCCCGGCCGGGCTTTCGAGCAGCCGGGATCGCCAGCGCCCGGCGATGATGCGGATCATGGGCGTGGACGCGGCGTCCGGCCCGGGCGCGCCTGACCGGCCATCAACCGCGCCACTTCAGCCACCGGAACCTCGACCACGGCGCGGGGGGCAAGCCCCTCGAGGTGGAAGGGCCCGAACGCTGTGCGGATGAGCCGGCTGACCCTGAGACCAAGCGCCTCGCACAGCCGGCGCACTTCGCGGTTCTTGCCTTCCGCGAGCCGCATGGTCATCCAGAGATTGGCCGCACCCTGCGACGCCCGGCGATCGATCTCGGCGTCGACCGGGCCGTAGCGGATGCCGTTGATTTCGGTCCCGAGTGCAAGCCCTTCCAGGGCGGCCTGGGAGACGCTGCCCTGGGCCCGGACCCGGTAGACCCGCTCGACTGCGTTTGCTGGAAGTTCGAGGCTCCGCTTGAGCGCGCCATCGTTGGTGAGGAGCAGGAGGCCCTCCGTCATGAGGTCGAGCCGGCCGACCGGCATGAGCCTCGGGAGACCGGCCGGGAGAATGTCGTAGATCGTTGGCCGCCCGGCCGGATCGCGCGCGGCTGTCAGGAATCCTGCGGGCTTGTGGAACAGGAACAGTCGGGTCGGCTGGGCGGTTTCGAGGCGGCGGCCATCGACCGTCACCTCCTCGAGCGAGGTGACGAGCGTTGCCGGAGTCGAGAGCACCATCCCCCTGATTGCGACCCGGCCTTCGCTGATCATCCGTTCGACATCGCGGCGCGAGCCGGCGCCGGCGCGGGCCAGGGCCTTTGCGATGCGCTCTGGCCGTTCCGGCCCGCTCGCGTGGAGCGCTGGAGCTTTGGTCCGGATTGCCGGGCGGGCCGCCGGTGGACCTCCGGCAGGCTGCTCGGTCAGGGCGCCAGGTGCTGCGTTTGTCCTGTTCCGGCGACTTCCGTTCCGGCCGGCCTTGCCTTCTGCTGCACTTCGTCTCCGGCCCGGATCCCTTCCGCTGGGCGGCCGCACCATCAGAGGATGACGGGGACGCCGGCTTCCGACTTCGACGTACGAATTGTGAGCGAGGTGCGCACGCTCTCGACATTGGGCGCAGCGGTCAGGTGCGTCGTCAGGAAGGTCTGGAAGGCCGGCAGGTCGGTTGCAACGATCTTCAGGATGAAGTCGATCCCACCGTTCAGCATGTGGCATTCGCGCACTTCGGGAACGCTGGCGACATGCGCCTCGAAGGCCCGAAGGTCGGCCTCGGCTTGGCTTTTCAGGCTGACCATCGCGAACACGGTGATGGGCCAGCCGAGCGCGGCGTGGGAAAGCTCGGCGTGGTAGCCGCGGATCACGCCGGTTTCCTCGAGCGTGCGCAGGCGCCTGAGGCACGGCGGCGGGGTCAGGCCGGCGCGACGGGCGAGCTCGACATTGGTCATGCGACCGTCTGCCTGCAGGTTGGCGAGGATGATCCGGTCGATCGCGTCAAGCGAGGGAGGGAGGGCTGGTTTCAGCATGTTTTCAGCTTATGGCCCGATGCCGGTTTGTGCAACATGAACCGGAGTGGGACTCGTGACGCATCATCAGGCGACTTGATCAGGAGACTTGCTTGCCTCCCCGGCCGGCTTCTTTATGGAAGACGAGCATGACCATAACCCAAACGCATCTCGTCACACGTTCAACACGGCTTCTCATCATCGGCTCCGGGCCGGCCGGTTACACGGCTGCGGTCTATGGCGCGCGCGCTGCCCTTGAACCGGTGCTCATCCAGGGTCTTCAGCCCGGCGGCCAGCTCATGATCACGACCGATGTCGAGAACTGGCCGGGCGACACCCATGTGCTGGGCCCCGACCTCATGGCGCGGATGGAAGCGCAGGCGCGCGCGCTCGGTGTCGACCTGGTGGCCGACATGGTGAGTTGCGTCGATCTGTCGCAAAGGCCGTTCCGGGTCGAGCTCGACGGCGGCCAGCTGTTCCTTGCCGACTCGCTGGTTGTCGCAACTGGGGCCAACGCCCGCTGGCTTGGACTTCCCGATGAAGAGCGCTTGCGGGGCAAGGGCGTTTCGGCCTGCGCGACCTGCGACGGCTTCTTCTTCCGCGGCAAGGAGGTGGTGGTCGTGGGTGGCGGCAACTCGGCGGTCGAGGAAGCGCTGTTCCTGACCAACTTTGCCGCCCACGTGACACTGGTGCACCGTCGCGAGGCGCTGCGTGCGGACAAGACCAACCAGGCCCGGCTGTTTGCCAACGCAAGGGTCAGCGTGGTCTGGAATGCCGTCGTGGAGCGGCTCGAGGCGACCGCAGACGACATGGCGCTCGCCGCCGTGCACCTTCGTGACCTCGTCTCGGGCGAGAGGCGCCGGCTGCCGGCAGAGGGGCTGTTCGTGGCAATCGGCCATGATCCTGCAACCGCCTTGTTCAGGGGCCAGCTCGAGATGGACGCGGAAGGCTATATCCTGACCCGTCCGGACAGCACCGCAACCAGCGTGCCCGGCGTGTTCGCTGCCGGCGATGTCAGGGACAGGCACTTCCGCCAAGCAGTCACCTCGGCCGGGATGGGCTGCATGGCAGCGCTCGAGGCGGAGCGGTTCCTTGCCGGTCACGTCTCCGATGCGCCACTTGGCGTTGCCGCCTGATGCCGCTCGACTGGGACAAGCTCCGGCTGTTTCACGCGGTCGCCGTCGCCGGCAGTTTCACCGAAGGCGCCCGGCGGATGAAGCTCTCCCAGCCGGCGCTCTCGCGTCAGATCATCGCGCTTGAGGAACAGCTCGGGGCCAAGCTGTTCCACCGGCACGCCCGTGGACTTGCGCTGACCCACGAGGGCGAGCAGCTCTACCGCACCACTCAGGAGATCGCCTCGTCGATCGAGCGCGCAAAGGGGGGAATCGAGCAGACCCGCAACCGCCCGACCGGGGAAATCCGGCTGACAACCACGGTCAGCTTCGGCTCGTCATGGCTTCCGCGACGCCTGGCCGAGTTCCTCGATCTCTACCCCGACATCCGCATCCATCTCATCCTCTCGGACAACGAGATCGATCTGGCCCGCCGCGAGGCGGATTGCGCCATTCGCTTCCAGAAGCCGACCCAGGCCGATCTCATCCAGCGGCCGCTTGCGCCGATCCGGCACCGGCTGTGCGCCTCGCCCGACTATCTGGCCAAGTGGGGCGAGCCGAAGCGCGCGGAGGATCTCGCCGGGCATCGTCTCATCGCCTACGGGCCTGCAGCGCCAGCCTATCTGCGCGGCATCAACTGGGTGCTGGAACTCGGGCATGACGGGCCGCCCCGCGAGCCGGCGATGTCTGTCAATTCTTCGGCCGGAATTCTCCAGGCCGTGGAAGCGGGTGCCGGAATTGCCGCGCTTCCGTCCTACCTCATTTCGCCTGGCAGGCGCGTGAAGGTGCTGCTGCCCGAGCAGGTGGGTGCTGTGTTCCAGACCTATTTCGTCTATCCGTCCGAGCTCAAGGGGTCTGTCAGGGTTGGCGTCCTGCGGGATTTCCTCCTCGAGCGCATGACCCCTGCGGATCTGGGTGATGTCTAGGCGGAATACCATGCGCTTCGTGCATATCTGATGCTGCGATTTCGCACTTGCACAAAAAATTGTCCAGGCATACATCGCGAGTGTCGCTGCAGTGCAGCACACTCCGGACCTCACCCTCCCCGAGCGTTCCGGAGCGGTCGGTGCCCATATCCTCCCTCCCTCCCTCGGGAACCGACCAGATCTTGGGCCGGGGTCGAGCCAAGCTCCCCCGGCCCTTTTTCTTGCCTTGGACCGGGGTCTCGCGCATGGGCGCCCCGGGCCCGTAGCTCAATGGTCAGAGCCGACCGCTCATAACGGTCTGGTTGCAGGTTCGAGTCCTGCCGGGCCTACCAGCCGCACCTCCGCTGCGCCACGGATGCAGGCCGACCGGCTGGCCGCCCGGGCACCGCTCTCTGGTCTCTGGCACCTTCGGCTAGAGCGGCTTGGCCGCGGGTGCGCGGGCAGCGCGCGAGGCCCAGTCGGCCCACGCAGCCGCGAGCCCTGGCGCCCGGCCGAGCGCCTCGAGTTCGGCAGCGCTGGCTGGCGTGTAGCTTGCCCGCAGCACGGCGGCGATCGACCAGCTCCCCTTCGGCCGATGCTCGAGTCCGGGCATGTCGCCCGATGCCACCACGCCCTCCTCGACGACCCGGCAATACCATCCGGAGCGCCCGTTCGCGACCATCGCCTTCACCATTGCAGGGTCTTCGAACCAGCGGGCGAGCGTGCTGCACGGCTGGCGCGGCTGGCAGACCTCGAACAGGGCTGTCCCGATCCGCCAGCGGTCGCCGACATGGACTGTTTTCTCGTCGAGCCCCTCGACCACCAGATTTTCCCCGAACGCGCCTGCAACGAGCCGTGCCCGGTGGCGCGGATGCTCGGCACCCCAGAGCGGATAGTTGCCGGCTGCATAGGCATAGACCGCCTTGTCTGGCCCGCCATGGACGCGGCGATTTCCAACCTCGTCGCCTTCGAGCCCGAGGCGGCCGGCGGCAACGGGGCCGCCGCGTGCGGACTTGGCATAGGCGGTGCGGTGCCCCGCGACCGTGCCGATGCGCCCGGTGCGGACATCGAGAAGCCGGGGCGCAGGCCCGGCTTCTTCGCCTGTCGCCATGCGTTCGTCGCCCTGCGTTCGATGTCCAGCAGTCAATTGTAGCGCCTGAGCTCGTCCTTCGCGATCGCCTGCCGGTGCACCTCGTCGGGGCCATCGGCCAGCCGCAGGGTGCGCTGGCTGGCATAGCCCGAGGCAAGGCCGAAGTCCTGGCAGACGCCGCCGCCGCCATGGGCCTGGATTGCCATGTCGATGATCCGGGTCGAGACGTTGGGAGCCACCACCTTGATCATGGCGATCAGCGTCTTCGCCTCCTTGTTGCCGACCGTGTCCATCATCCAGGCTGCCTTGAGGGTGAGGAGCCGGGCCTGCTCGATCGCGATCCGGGCCTCGGCGATCCGCTCGTGCCAAACCCCCTGGTCGGCAACCGGCCTGCCGAACGCGACCCGCGACTTCAGGCGCTTGACCATCTTCTCGAGCGCGCGTTCAGCAGCCCCGATCGAGCGCATGCAGTGATGGATCCGCCCCGGCCCGAGCCGCCCCTGGGCGATCTCGAAGCCACGGCCGGGCCCGAGAATGATGTTGTCGGCGGGAACCCGCACATTCTCGAGCAGCACCTCGAAATGGCCGTGGGGTGCGTCATCGTAGCCGAACACGTGGAGCGGCCGGACCTTGGTGATCCCCGGCGTGTCGAGCGGCACCAGTATCTGCGACTGCTGGAGATGGCGCGGCGCGGAAGGGTCGGTCTTTCCCATCACGATGGCCACCTTGCAGCGCGGGTCGCCGACGCCAGAGGACCACCATTTGCGGCCGTTGATGACATACTGGTCGCCGTCGCGCACGATCGAGGTCTCGATGTTGGTCGCATCCGACGAGGCAACCGCAGGCTCGGTCATGAGGAAGGCCGAGCGGATCTCGCCCGCGGCGAGCGGCTTCAGCCACTGGTCCTGCTGCGCCCTGGTCCCGTAGCGGGCAAGGACCTCCATGTTGCCGGTGTCGGGCGCGGAGCAGTTGAACACCTCGCTCGACCAGCCCACCCGGCCCATCTCCTCGGCGAGCGGCGCATATTCGAGGTTGGTGAGCGGCGTGCCGTCGAAATGGAACTCGTGGACGGCCGGCGCGCCGGCGTGCACCGGCGGCACGAACATGTTCCACAGACCCGCTGCA
>CALLWN010000035.1 GCA_938016505.1 uncultured Sphingomonadaceae bacterium | reverse complement strand
GGCTTCGGGGCGATGTCGTTGGGCATCACCATCTACGGGGTGCTCGGCGCACTGCTCGCGCCCGTGTTCGGCGCCATGGCCGACCGCCATGGCGCAAAGCCCGTCGCGGTTGCGAGCCTCGGCCTGTTCGGGCTTGCGTTTGCGAGCTTCGCCCTCGTCGGGAGCTCGATCTGGACCTATTACCTCGTCTGGGTGCTGGTCGGACTGGTCTGGATCGGCTCGACGCCCGTCACCTTCTCGCGCCTCGTCAACCAGTGGTTCTTCCACAACCGCGGGCTGGCGCTTGGCATCATGCTCGTGGGGACGAGCGTTGCCGCGCTCGTCATCCCGCCACTCGTCACATGGGCGATCGGCGCCCACGGCTGGCGCGCCGCCCATCTGGTGATCGCCGCGCTCCCCCTTCTCGTCGGGCTTCCGCTCGGGCTTCTCCTGCTGCGCGAGCCGCGCGACCACGAGCGGCCGCTTGGTGACGGTTCGGCCGGGGCGGGGGTCACGTTTGCCGAAGCGCTCAGGGACCGGCGGTTCTGGATCATCTTCGGCTCCATCTTCCTGGTCGCCTTCGCCTACGGCGGCGCGCACATCCACATGCCCGAGATCGTCAAGATGCACGGCCTTGCGCCCGAGCGCGCCGCCAACATCATGCAGATTCTCGGGCTCTCGATCCTGACCGGGCGGCTCGTCACCGGCTTCCTGCTCGACCGCTTCTGGGCGCCTGCGGTGTGCCTGCCGATCCTGTGCATGCCGGCCTTTGCCGTGGTCGCGCTGGCAGGCACCGCGCCCGACTTCGTGGTTGTCGCTGGCGCCGCCTTCCTGCTCGGATTTGCCGCAGGGGCCGAATCCGACCTCATCGCCTATCTCGCCAGCCGCTATTTCGGGCTCAGGAACTATGGCCGGATCTATGGCACGCTCTACATGGCCTTCGCGCTTGCCTCGGCCTTCTCGCCCGCAGTCTATGGCCGGGTGCGCGACGTGACCGGCTCCTACGACATGATGCTCCATGCTGCTGCGGGCCTCTTCGTCTCCGGAGCGCTGCTGCTGCTCACCCTGGGGCGCTACCCCGTGCTGCGGGCGCCCGAGCCGGCGCGGGCAGCGGCGTGACCATTGCGCCCTATCTCGCCGTTGCCATGCAGCTCGAGGCGCGAAGCGTCGAGGCGGCGGCGGGCGTTGCCGAGGCGCGCGCCCGCATCCTCGCCCATATCGGGGAACTGGAGCGCGAACTGGCCGGCACCCGGGACTTTCTCGAGAAGTTCAGCGGCACGCCGCTGAAGCTTGCCGTGCTGCCCGAATATCTCTTCACCGGCTACCCGACGGGCCGGGTGAAGGACTTCCGCGCCCGGGCGGTGTTTGCGCCCGACGGGCCTGAATATGGGGCCCTTGGCAGCGTGGCGAAGCGGCTCGGCCTGTTCATCGCCCTCAATGCCTATGAGAGCGACCCGCACTTTCCGGCGCTGCACTTCCAGGCGAGTGTCCTCGTTGCGCCCTCGGGCGAGGTGGTGCTGCGCTACCGGCGGCTGAACTCGATGTACACGGCCACCCCGCACGACGTTTGGAGCGCCTACACCCGCCACTATGGACCCGGGGCAATCTTCCCGGTGGCGGACACCGAGATCGGGCGGATTGCAGCGATTGCCAGCGAGGAGATTCTCTACCCCGAGATCGCCCGCGCCCATGCGCTCCGGGGCGCTGAACTGTTCGTCCACTCCTCGTCCGAATCGGGCGGCCTCGTGCCTTCCGCCAAGCAGATCGCCCGGCGGGCGCGTGCGCTCGAGAATCTCGCCTGGGTCGTCTCTGCCAACACGGCAGGAATCGCCGGGAGCGATCTCGCCGGCGCGAGCGCCGACGGCAACTCGGCGGTGATCGACTGGCGCGGCGCGGTCATCGCCGAGTCGCTCTCCGGACAGAATGTCAATGCCTTCGCCGAGATCGACATCGAGGCGGTGCGGCGCGCCCGGCGCAAGCCGGGCATGGCCAACTATCTTGCCCGCCAGCGGCTCGAGCTGTTTCGCGACACCTATGCGCAGGTGGTGCAGCCCGCAGATTCGCTGCTCGGCGAAGCCGGCGCCCGGCCGCTTGCGCCGGGCGAGCCCGAGCGGACTTTGCGCGAAGTCATAGACCGGCGCGCCCGCGACGGGTTGATCTGACGCGCGCGCCCGCCATGTCGCGAGAAGGAGGTTCCCGATGAGCGCAAGCGATGTGCCCCCGCCCTACACCGAGGTGGCCCGCCACCCGATGTTCCCCGAGCCCCGCCATGACGAGGTGGCGCGGTTCAACTTCCTCGCCAACCTGAACCGGCACCTTTCGGGCGTGCTGGGCGCCGGGAACCGGCTGGCCTGGGAGACGCGCGCCCGGCCGGCCTTCGTCGCCGCCCATGGCCGCGAGCCGAAGGACCGGTTCGAAGTGCTCCACGCGATGAACAAGGACCCCTATCACCGCTTCTGGAGCGCGCTCCGGCGCAACAGCATGGAGATGCGCCAGCAGAACGGCCGCTCGATGGTGCTTCGCCAGGCCCACGAGCTCGCCGCGCGCGCGGCCCGGTACAACGAGGGGGCGGAGACGCTCGAGCTCGACCCCTCGGTCGCAGTCCCGCGCTACCAGGCCGCAGTCGACATCCACTGCATGCCGGGAAGCTACCATGGCGAGCTGTTCCCGGGCGATGTCTCGGCCGGCGCCAACTATGACTGCGGGATCTTTGCCACGACCGGCGGAGCGCTCGGCGCGCTCTCGGACGGAGGCGGCCAGGCGATCGTCCAGTGGGTGAAGGCCGAGCGGCCCGGCTGGTCGCCGCGCCGCATCCTCGATATCGGCTGCACCATCGGCCACAATGCCGTGCCGATCGCGCAGGCCTTCCCCGAGGCGGAAGTGTGGGCAATCGACACCGCCGCGCCCTCGCTGCGCTACGGCCATGCCCGGGCGCGGGCGCTCGGCGTCACCAACATCCGCTTCGTCCAGATGAACGCCGAGGACATGTCGCGCTTTGCCGACGGCTTCTTCGACTGGGTGCAGACGACCATGTTCCTCCACGAGACCAGCGGGAAGGCACTGCCCCGGATCATCGCCGAGGGTGCCCGCGTGCTCGCCCCCGGCGGGCTCATGCTCCACCTCGAGCAGCCCAACTACACCGACGACATGCCGCTTCTCGAGCAGTTCCTGCGCGACTGGGATGCCTTCAACAACAACGAGCCCTTCTGGTCGTCGATGCACGCCCTCGACATCCCGGCGATCCTCGAGGCGGCGGGGCTCCCGCGCGACGCCCAGTTCACTGCACGGGTGAAGGCGGTGGTCGACCGCACCATCTTCCCCGAGGCGCCGACGGGTGCTGCCGAGGATCACGGCCGCGCTGCGGTCTGGGACGCCTATGGTGCCTGGAAGCCGGCTGTCGAAGCCAGAAAGGCGGCCTGAGATGGACGCGACTGCCGATTTCGACCCCGTGCTTCTCGCGGGGGCCAAGGCGAAGGGCAAGCGCCCGGCCTTCTTCGACGATCCGGCGACCGACCGGCTGCTGTCGATCCTGATGGCGGTGGCCGGCGAGCTCGCGGTCACCCGCGAACGGCTCGACACGGTGGAACGCCTCCTCGAGGCGGGCGGCCATCTCGATCGCGCCGCGATCGAGAGCTACCGGCCGGACCGGGAGACGGGAATCGAGCGCGGCCGGCTCCAGCGCGAATATGTGGCGCGGATCATGCGCGGCGTGCAGCAGGACATGGAAGCGCTGGCCGAGGCCGAGCCCGACGTCGAGATGGTGTCGCGCGAGCTCCGGGACAGCTAGGCTTTCCAGCAGCCGCGCCGGCGGGTAGCTGGCGGGCGTGGACCTGCTCGCGATCGGTCTTGGCTACCTGCTTGGCACGATTCCCTTCGGCCTGCTGCTGGCGCGCCTTGGCGGCGCAGGCGACATCCGCGCGATCGGGTCGGGCAATATCGGTGCCACCAACGTGCTGCGGACGGGGCGGAAGGGCCTCGCCGCCGCCACCCTTCTGCTCGACGCCGGCAAGGGCGTGCTTGCGGTGTGGCTTGCAGGCCGCCTGGGCGGGGAGACGGCAGCACTGCTGGCAGGGGTTGCGGCCGTGGTCGGCCATGTCTGGCCGGTCTGGCTCGGATTTCGCGGCGGCAAGGGCGTTGCGACCTTTCTTGGCGTATCAGCCGCCATCCTGCCCTGGGCGGGGCTAGGGTTCGCAGTGGCGTGGCTCGGGGTTGCGCTCGCGTCGCGCATCTCGTCGCTGGGCGGCATGGCCGGCGGGTTCGGCGCGGCCGCAGTGGCTGCCGCGCTGGGCGAGCTGCGGGTGGCGGCGGTCTGCGCCGCGCTGGCGCTGTTCATCCTGTGGACCCACCGCGCCAACATCGCCCGCCTCAAGGCCGGGACCGAGCCGCGGATCGGGGCCGGGCGGTGACCTTCGCGCCCGAAGAGCGGCTGGCGCGGCTGCGCCTCGCCCGGACCGAAGGGGTGGGGCCGGTCTCGTTCCGCCGTCTGGTCGATCGGTTCGGCAGCGGCGTGCGGGCGGCTGCCGCGCTTCCCGACCTGTGGCGGCGCGAGGGCCGGGCGCTTGCACCTGCAGCGCTCGCCGAGGACGAGATGGCGGCGGCCGAACGCGCGGGCGCGCGCCACGTCTTTGCAGGTGAGCCCGACTTCCCGCCGCTGCTCGCCGAGCTTGCCGATGCCCCGCCGGTGCTGCTGGTGCGCGGCAAGCTGGCGCTTGCGCGTGGCGCCCTTGTCGGGATCGTGGGCGCGCGCAACGCGAGCGCGGCGGGCCGCACGCTGGCCGCGCGCCTTGCCGCCGACCTCGGCGCGGCCGGGTTCGTGATCGTCTCGGGCATGGCGCGCGGGATCGATGCGGCAGCGCACGAGGCCGCAGTTGCAACCGGCACCATCGCCTGTCTCGCTGGCGGGCCCGATGTCGCCTATCCGCCCGAGAATGCGGCGCTGCAGGAGGCGGTCGCCGAGACCGGTCTCCTTGTCTCCGAGATGCCGCCCGGCACCGAGCCGCAGGCCCGCCATTTTCCGCGCCGCAACCGGCTCATCGCCGGGCTTGCCGAGGGCCTTGTCGTCATCGAGGCGGCGCTGGGTTCGGGTTCGCTCATCACCGCACGGCTTGCCGGCGAGGCGGGCCGCGAGGTGATGGCAGTGCCCGGCCACCCGCTCGACCCGCGCGCGCGCGGCGGCAACGGGTTGCTCAAGGCCGGGGCAACGCTTGTCGAGGAGGCCGCCGACGTGCTGGCCGCGCTCAGACCCTTCGCGCTTGCCGGTGCCGGCGTGGGCGAGGCGCCGGCGCAGCAGGGCACGGAGCCGGCGGAGGGGCCGGATCACGAACCGGGCCTGGCGCCGGACGACGCTGCCGCCCGGATTGCTGCGCTGCTGTCGCCGGTGCCGGTTGCGGTTGATGCGCTGGTGCGGGCGAGCGGGCTTCCGGCAGCCGAGGTGGCCGCGATCCTGACCGAGCTCGAGCTTGGCGGCCGCCTTGTGCGACATTCGGGCGGAAGGGTCGCTTCGGCCTGACGGTTGCGCGAAGCCTTCGCCGCCGCTAGGGCGCGCGGCACCTTGCGGCCGAGGGGACAGGCTGGGGAGCGACCGGCGTCCCGGGGAGACAGGATGGATCTCGTCATCGTCGAATCGCCTGCCAAGGCGAAGACCATCGAGGGCTATCTCGGACCCGGCTACCGGGTGCTGGCGAGCTACGGCCATGTCCGCGACCTCGTCGAGAAGGACGGCAGTGTCGATCCCGAGCATGATTTTGCGATGCGCTGGGAGGTGGGCGACACGCGCTCGAAGGCGCAGGTGGCGAAGATCGTCGCCGAGGCGCGCGCGGCGGACCGGGTGCTGCTGGCGACCGACCCCGACCGCGAGGGCGAGGCGATTTCCTGGCACCTCGCCGAGATCCTCGCGGCCCGCAAGGCGGTGCCGCCCGGCGGTCTTGCCCGGGTGACCTTCAACGCGATCACGCGCGATGCGGTCGCAAGGGCGATGGCGGCGCCGCGGGCGGTCGACCAGGACCTGGTCGACGCCTATCTGGCGCGGCGCGCGCTCGACTATCTCGTCGGCTTCACGCTTTCGCCCGTGCTGTGGCGCAAGCT
>CALLWN010000034.1 GCA_938016505.1 uncultured Sphingomonadaceae bacterium | reverse complement strand
GCCGTCCACTCGGCCGACGGCGGCGAGGATGTCGCAACCGCTGCAGTCAAGGCCCGCATCCGCGCCCTGATCGAGGCCGAGGCGCCGCTGAAGCCGCTGTCCGACAGCGATCTCCACCTCCTCCTCGAGAAGGAGGGGCATGCCCTGTCGCGCCGCACCGTTGCCAAGTATCGCGAGGCGCTCAACATCCCGTCGAGCTTCGAGCGCAGGCGCCAGGCGGTCGTCCGCGCCGCCTAGGGCTCGGGCGCTAGAGGTCGAGCCCGAGCAGGCGGCCGAGTTCGCCGAGCGCCTGCGCCTCGTCCCTCACCTTGATCGCGGTCATGCCAAGTCCCGCCGCCGGCTTGCAGTTGATGCCGAGGTCGTCGAGGTAGATGCAGGCCGCAGCCGGAAGCCCCAGCCGCTCCAGCATCATCGTGTAGATCCCCGGGTCGGGCTTGCGCACCCCCGCCTTCGAGCTTTCGATCACATGGTCGAACCGGGCCAGCACTGCGGCCATCTCGGCGGCGCGCCCGGGCTCGCCCGCCATGCCAGGCCCCTCGCCGACCCGGGCATTGTTGGTGATGCAGCCAAGGCGCAGCCCGGCCTCCCGGCAGCGGTCGAGCGCGGCCACCATCCGCGGCCGGATATCGCCTGCCAGCAGTGGAAGCACGGCGGCGCCGCGCACCTCGTGGCCCAGCGCCCGGCTCTCCGCTGCGAACAGCGCATCGAAGGCAGCGGAATCGATCTCGCTGCGTTCCAGCCGAGCCCAGGCATTGCCATCCGGGTCGGTCGCGTTGACGCGCCGGATGAACCCGTCAGGAAGCCCGTGCGCGGCCTCGAACCGGGCAAAGGCCGCAAATGGCGAGCTGGTGATGACCCCGCCAAAATCCCAGATGACCGCGCGATACCCCTGCATGGCGGCGGCCATGACCTTGCCGCGCCGGCGATGCAAGCCGGCTGCGCTCTTGCCCGGCGCTGCCGGGAAACCTAGGGCCGGGCGATGAAGTCGAGCCTGACGACGTGGATCATCGCGGCGCTCCTCCTCGGGCTGGCGGTGGGCGGCTACGTCCACCGGACCATGCCGGCCGACGAGGCGGCAGCCTTCGCCAGGGGGCTCACCATCGTCACCGACATCTTCTTGAGGCTCATCAAGATGATCATCGCCCCGCTCGTGCTCGGCGCGCTCGTCTCGGGCATCGGCCGCATGGGCGGCGACGTCGGCACGCTCTCGCGCATCGGCGGCCGCGCGGTCGCCTGGTTCATCGCCACCTCGATCGGCGCGCTTCTCATCGGCTGGGCCACCGTCAGCTTCTTCCAGCCCGGCATCGGGCTCGGGCTGCCGCTCCCTCCCGCCGCCGCCGAAAGCGGAGTCTCGACCGAGGCCTTCACCTTCCGCCGCTTCGCAACCGAGCTCGTCCCCACCTCCATCTTCGATGCGCTCGCCCGCAACAGCATCCTCCAGGTCGTCGTCTTCTCGGTCTTTGCCGGTGTCGCGCTCGCCCGCATGGGTGAGCGCGGCAGGCTGCTCGCCGATGGCGCCCATGCCCTCATGGATCTCATGCTCATCGTCACCGGCTTCGTGATGAAGGTCGCCCCGGCCGCCGTGTTCGCCGCCGTCGCCGCAACGATCGCCGAGCGCGGCCTCGGCGTCGTCGTCACCTACGGCAAGTTCATGGGCGGCTTCTACGTCGCCCTCCTCGCCCTCATGGCGCTCAACCTCATCGCCTGCGGCTTCGTCATCGGCTTTGCCCCGCTCCGCCGGCTCGTCACCGAAATCCGGGATCCGTTCGTCCTCGCCTTCTCGACGGCAAGCTCGGAGGCCGCCTACCCGCGCATCCTCGCCGCCCTCGACCGCTTCGGCATCCCCAGCCGCATCTCCGCCTTCGTGCTGCCGCTCGGCTACAGCTTCAACCTCGACGGCTCGATGATGTACTGCGTCTTCGCCTGCCTCTTCATCGCCCAGGCCTATGGCATCGAGCTCACCCTGTTCCAGCAGATCGCGATGATGGGCATGCTCCTCATCACCTCCAAGGGCATCGCCGGGGTCCCGCGCGCCTCCCTCGTCGTGATCGCCGCAACGCTCCCCGTGTTCGACATCCCCGTCGCCGGGCTCCTCCTCATCCTCGGAGTCGACCATTTCCTCGACATGGGCCGCTCCGCCACCAACGTGGTCGGCAATGCGGTCGCCTCCGCGGCCGTCTCGCAATGGGAGATGGAGCGCGAGGCCCGCGAGGCCCGGGCTGCACAGGCCGCGGCTGCACCGCAACCCCGGCTCGCGGAGTAGCGCCGACTTTTTTGCGGACGCGAACTCCGCATTCTGCCTTGACTCGCCGCCGGCCCGGGCTAGGCTCGATGGCGGAGGGGACAAGGGAGACTGCACCATGGCAACGCTTGCTGCCGAACGCCTGCTCACGATCGACGATCTCGATGTCTCGCGCCTCGACGAGTGGCTGGAGTACAGCCGCATCCTGCCCAAGTTCGCCGAGCTGCGCCGCCGCGGGCCGCTGCACTGGTGCCCGGAATCCGGCTTCGGCGCCTACTGGTCGGTCGTCTCCCACGCGGCCATCATGGAAGTCGAGGGCCGGCCCGACATCTTCTCGTCGCGCTGGGACATCGGCGGCATCACGATCGCCGACAGGAAGCCCGACCGCGACGAGCCCGAGATGCCGATGTTCATCGCCATGGACCGGCCCCAGCATACCGGCCAGCGCCGCACGGTCGCTCCCGCCTTCACCCCGGCCGAGATGCTCCGCCACGCCCCCGACATCCGCCGCCGCACTGCCGAGCTGCTCGACACGCTGCCCGAGGGCGAAGTCTTCGACTGGGTCGACCGGGTCTCGATCGAGCTCACGACCGGCATGCTCGCCATCCTCTTCGCCTTCCCCTGGCAAGACCGCCGGCTGCTCACCAAATGGTCGGATGCCGCGACCGATTTCGAGGCCATCGACAACGACGAGAAGAACCAGGCCCGCTGGAACACGCTGTTCGAGATGGCGGCCTATTTCACCAATCTCTGGACCGAGCGGGCCAACGCCGAGCCCAGGCCCGACCTCATCTCGATGCTGGCCCACTCCGACGCGACGCGGAACATGAGCCCGCAGGAGTTTCTCGGCAATCTCGTCCTGCTCATCGTCGGCGGCAACGACACCACCCGCAACAGCATGTCGGGCGCGGTCATGGCGCAGAACCTCCATCGCGCCAACTGGCAGAAGATGATGGACGAGCCCGCCCTCATCCCGAACGGCGTCTCCGAGCTCATCCGCTGGCAGACCCCGCTCGCCCACATGCGCCGCACTGCGCTCGCCGATTTCGACCTCCATGGCCAGACCATCCACGCCGGCGACAAGGTGGTCATGTGGTATCTCTCCGCCAATCGCGACGAGAGCGTCTTCCCGCAGGCCGACATCTTCATGCCCTGGCGCGAGAATGCCCGGCGGCACCTGTCGTTCGGCTTCGGGATCCACCGCTGCGTCGGCGCCCGGCTCGCCGAGCTGCAGATCGGCATCCTCCTCGAGGAAATGCAGAAGCGCCGCATGCGGGTCGAGCTTGCCGGCGAGCCCACCCGGGTCTTCTCCAACTTCGTCCACGGCTACCGGCGCATGCCGGTCGAGATCCGCCGGGGCTGAGCCGCCCGGCGGGCGGCGCGGTCAGGCTCGCGGCGGCTGGCGCCGGAACGAGAGCGCCTCGGCCACATGCGCGCGCGTGACGGCGTCGCTCGCCGCAAGATCGGCGATGGTGCGCGAGACCCGCAGCATCCGGTGGAACCCGCGGGCCGAGAGCCTCATCGCGTCGGCGGCGCGGTGCAGCAGCTGGCGCGCCTCGGCGTCGAGGCAGCCCGCCTCCTCCAGCGCCTTTCCGTCGGCCTCGGCATTGGTGCGGATGGGCGTGCCGGCGTAGCGCGCCGCCTGTCGGGCCCGCGCCGCCTCCACCCGGGCCCGCACATCCGCGCTGGTCTCGGCCGGCTGCGGCAGCAGCAGGTCCGAGGCCTTGACCGCCTGCACATCGACATGGAGGTCGATCCGGTCGAGCATCGGCCCCGAGATCCTGGCCTGGTAGTCGGCAGCGCATTTCGGCGCCCGCGCGCACGCCAGCGCAGCATCGTCGAGGTGCCCGCAGCGGCACGGGTTCATCGCTGCGACCAGCTGCACCCGCGCCGGCCAGGTCACATGGGCCTCGGCGCGCGCCACCTCGACTGCACCCCGCTCGAGCGGCTGGCGCAGCGAGTCCAGCACCTGCCGGCTGAACTCGGGCAGCTCGTCGAGGAACAGCACGCCAAGATGGGCGAGGCTCACTTCGCCGGGGCGCGCCTTCGGCCCGCCGCCCACCAGCGCCGGCATCGAGGCCGAATGGTGCGGCGCGCGAAACGGGCGCACCCGGCTGATCCGCCCCCCCTCGAGCCCGCCGGCCACGCTCTGGATCATCGCCACTTCCAGCGCCTCGGCTGTCGCAAGCTCGGGCAGGATCCCCGGCATGGCGGCTGCCAGCATCGACTTCCCAGCGCCCGGCGGCCCGCACATCAGCAGATTGTGGCCCCCGGCGGCAGCAATCTCGACTGCCCGCTTGGGCAGTTCCTGGCCCTTGATGTCGGCAAGGTCGGGGCCGGTGAAACCGCGCGGCGCCGCCGGCGCGGCCTCGGGCACCGGCAGCAGCCGGCTGCCCTTCAGGTGGGCGATGAGCGCGCCGAGGTCGGGGGCTGCAACCACCTCGACCGGGCGATCGCCCGTTGCAAGCCACATCGCCTCGGCCCCCTGCGCCTGCGGGCAGATCAGCCCCAGCCCGGCGGCCGAGGCGTGGAGCGCTGCAAGCAGCACGCCGGGAGAAGGGGTCAGCCGGCCGTCGAGCGAGAGCTCGCCGACAGCGACCGCCGAGGCGACCGATTCCGGATCGACGATCCCGAGCGCGGCGAGAAGCCCGAGCGCGATCGGCAGGTCATAGTGCGACCCCGCCTTCTCCAGGTCGGCCGGCGCGAGGTTGACCGTGATCCGCCGCGGCGGCAGCGCCAGCCCGAGCGCGCCGAGCGCGGCCTGCACCCGGTCCCGGCTCTCGCGCACCGCCTTGTCGGGCAGCCCGACGATCAGGAACGAAAAGGCCCCGGGCGACAGCTGAACCTGCACATCGACGGCGCGGGCCTCGAGCCCGACATAGGCAACGGTTGCGACATGGGCGACCATCCGCGCATCCCCTGCGTGGCCCGACCCGACATGACCCTAGCCTGCCCGGCCGCCGTGGAAAAGCCGCCCGCGTCGGCTCGCTGCCGCAGTTGAATGCCCCGTCAGCGCCTCCTAAAGAACGCGCGTCGCCGGATTAGCTCAGCTGGCAGAGCAGCGGTTTTGTAAACCGAAGGTCGCGGGTTCGACCCCTGCATCCGGCACGCAAGTCTGCACGCGGTGGCCAGCAGCCGTCACACCAACACTGCTGGCCCTCGCGGGTGATGAACCGCACGCGGCCTGTCGTGGCCAGCTGGCAGGATGGAACGATGGCCGACTATTCGACCCAGGACGATGACGAGCCGCTCGAGGGCGCGGACCGCGACGCCGCGATCCCGCCGGCCGTGCTCGAGGCGGTCCGCACCCTCATCCGCTGGGCCGGCGACGACCCGGAGCGCGAGGGCCTCGTCGACACGCCGGGCCGGGTCGCCCGCGCCTATCTCGAATATTTCCGCGGCTACCGCGAAGACCCGAAGATGCACCTCTCCCGCACCTTCGAGGAAGTCGGCGGCTATGACGAGATTGTGCTGCTCAAGGATATTCCGTTCCAGAGCCACTGCGAACATCACATGGCTCCGATTACCGGCAAGGCGGCGATCGCCTATCTGCCCAAGAACAAGGTT
>CALLWN010000033.1 GCA_938016505.1 uncultured Sphingomonadaceae bacterium | reverse complement strand
GTCGGCGAGACCGAGGCGGACGCCAAGCGCGGCCGCATCAGCTTCACCTCCCCGCTCGGACGGGCGCTCATCGGCCGCAGGGTCGAGGAGGAAGTGGAAGTGGTCACCCCCTCGGGCGACCGCAGCTACCTGATCGAGCGGGTCCGCTTCATCTGAACCGCGGGCGGCGCGCGACCGTGCGGCCCTGGAAGCCCCCGGCGGCCCGGGCGACCGGCGCGCTGCTCCTCTTGTGCATCCTGCCCCAGCTGATGGTGTGGCTGTCGGGCCAGGGTGCGGGCCAGGCGCTTGCCTTCAGCGCCGGCCTCGTCCCGGCGCGGCTGACGGGTCATGTCGTCGCCCCGGGCGCGCTCCCGCCGCTCGCCACGCTCGTCTCCCACATCTTCATCCACGGCGGCTTCGCCCACCTGTTCATGAACATGGTCTTCCTCGCCTGGGTCGGCCGCCATTGCGAATGGCTCATCGGCCCGGCCCGGCTCATCCTCCTGTTCCTGCTCGGCGGCATCATCGGCGGCCTGGTCCAGACCATCTCGAGCCCGGCCTCGATGGTCCCGGTTGTCGGCGCCTCGGGCGGAGTCTCGGCGGTGTTCGGCACCTACGCCCTCCTCTATGCCCGGGCCGGGGAAGCGCCTGCCACCATCCTCGGCCTCGAGCTTTCGGGCGAGCTCGTGCGTGCGCTGCGCTACGCTGCCCTCTTCGTCGGCCTCCAGCTCCTCGTAGCCGTCGCCTTCAACACCCCCGGCGGTCCGGGGATTGCGATCTGGGCCCATATCGGCGGCTTCCTCGCCGGCCTGCTGTTCGGTCTCCCCTATGTCTGGAGCCGCGAGGCGCGCGATTTCGAGCGCTAGTGCTCGCCCGGCCGCCACGGGGCGGCCGGCACGTCGCGCCGCCGAAGCCTGATCGCAAGCCCCACCGCCACGCCGACCCCGATCGCGATGGTGAGATCGGCAACGACGGTCAGCACCAGTGTCAGAAGCAGCAGGGCCCGGTCCGACTTGCGGCCCTGCATCCATTCCTTCCAGCGGTGCGGCTCGGTCATGTTCCACGCCGTCAGCACGAGCAGCGCGGCAAGCGCCGGCAGCGCGATCTTCCCGGCGAGCGGCGCTGCCACCAGCACCACCAGCAGGATGACAAGCGCATGGACCATGCCCGCAACCGGCGTGCGCCCGCCCGCCTTCACGTTCGTCGCGGTCCGCGCGATCGCGCCGGTGGCGGGCAGCCCGCCGAACAGCGCCGAGCCGAGATTGGCCCAGCCCTGCGCGGCAATCTCGGCGTTGGGCCGGTGGCTGCCATCGATCATCCGGTCGGCGACAACCGCCGAAAGCAAGGATTCGATCCCCGCGAGGAAGGCGATGACCAGCGCCGAGGGCAGAAGCTCGATCAGCCGCGCCCGCGTGATCTCGGGAAGATGCGGCGCAGGCAGGGATTGCGGCAGCGCCCCGAACCGCGCCTCGATCGTGTCGACCGGCAGGTTCCAGAGCGCAACTGCAGCCGAGGCCAGCGCCATCACCACGATGAGCCCCGGGAGCTTCGGCGCCAGCCTGCGGGCCACGGTGATGAGGATGAGCGAGGCCAGAGCCACGCCAAAGGCGGCCATGCTCGCCGTCTCCCGCGCCTCCCACAGCAGCGGCAGCTTGGCGAGGAAGTCGGCCGGCAGCGGCCCCGTCTCCAGCCCGAAGAAGTCCTTGAGCTGGCTCGCCGCGATGATGATCCCGATCCCGACCGTGAAGCCGTTGATGACAGCCTCGGGCACATGCTCGATCAGGCTGCCAGCGCGCAGCAAGGCCGCGAGCAGCAGGATGGCGCCCGCCATCAGCGTCGCAAGCACCAGGCCATCATAGCCATGCGCCTCGATCACCGAATAGACCACGACGATGAAGGCGCCCGTCGGCCCGCCGATCTGCACCCGGCTTCCGCCCAGCGCGGAAATGAGAAAGCCCCCGACGATCGCGGTCACGAGCCCGGTCGCCGGCGGCGCGCCCGAGGCAATCGCGATCGCAAGGCTCAAGGGGAGTGCGACCATCGCCACCGTCACGCCGGCGAACAGGTCGGAGACAAAGCCAGCCCAAGTGTAGCCGGGCAGGGTGGAGAGGATCTTGGGCTTCACACCGCGACAGGAAGGCCTGCCCGTCGCCTATGTCAAGAGGCTTGCTCCATGCACTGACCGCATGACCTTGGCATCGGCTCCAGCGTCAGCCGCTGCGCTTCAGCTGCTCCGGCTCGAGCAGGCGGTGGAGGTGGACCACCACATATTTCATCTCGGCGTCGTCGACCGTGCGCTGGGCCTCGGCGCGCCACGCCTTCTCTGCCGACGCATAGTCGGGGAAGATGCCAACGACATGAAGGCTGGCCGGATCGACGAACTCGAACCCCATCGGGTCCCTGACCCGTCCGCCGAACACCAGGTGAAGCCGGCTCACGCCGCGTTCCCCGTCGCTGCGAATTCCGCCGTCAGCCGCGCCAGCGTGTCCTGCATCCATTGTTCGAACTCCGGTCCTTCCCAGGCGCGGTGGTCGCCCCGCGCATAGGCCAGCGCGTTCCGGTGGTAGAACAGCGCGTTCATCCGGTTGGCAACCCAGTTGTTGGCCATGCGGATCACCTTCGCGGGGCTTCCCACCACGATCGAGTTGGGCGGCACGATGGTGCCGTCCTTCACATAGGCGTGCTGGCCCACGATCGAATTGTCGCCGATGTGGCTGCCGCCATAGACGGTCGCGTTGATCCCGATGAGCACATTGTCGCCGATGGTCGAGCCGTGGATCGTCGCATGGTGGGTGATGGAGCAATGGCTCCCGATGATGACCGGCCGGCCGGGGTCGGTGTGGATCATCACGAAATCCTGGATGTTGGTGAAGGCGCCGATCTCGACATGGGCGGCTTCCGACCGGATCACCGCATTGCACCAGATCGACGCCCCCTCGCCTGCCACCACCTGCCCGTAGACATGGGCCGACGGGTGGACATAGGCAGCCCGCGACAGATCAACCCCCGGCATGGCAGGCCCGCTACTTCGGCTTGCGCATGAAGTCCACGAGCGCGTCGAACCCGTTGCGCTGGATATAGGCGTCGAAGTCGGCTTCCTGGGTCAGCGCGATATTGACACCGTTCACCGTCAGGTTGGTGACCAGCCAGCGGCCCGACGCCTTCGAGGTGGCCCAGATCGTCTCGAACGGCCGCCCGCCGCCCGGGTCGGTCACCCGGGCATAGACATCGACATCGCCGCGCGTGCCGCGCGGCACCTGCCGCACCACTGTCAGCCGCGACTGGCCGAAGTCATAGAGCCGGTCGGCGTAGGTGTTGACGATATAGTCGGGCAGCGCCGCCCTGTAGGCTGCGAGCTGCTCCGGTGTCAGTCCGGCGCGGTGCTTCCTGATCACCCGCATCCCAGTCTGCTCGATCGCAAAATTCTCCCGCAGCATGGTCCTGAAGCGGGCCTTGCCCTCATCCCGGCTGATCGACCTGTCGCGCAGCACGGCGAAGGCGTCATTGGCCAGCGTCTCGATGAACCGGGCTGCCTCGGCCTGCTGCGCTGCGGTCGCCGCCTGTCCATGGGCAGGCGCCAGCCCGGCCGGCACGGCCAGCAGCAGGGCAAGCCAGAGCAATCGCACCATGCGCACGGGGTTCCGTTCGGCGGAAGCGGTCAGGCCTCGCGCCCGCCCTTCGGCAACAGCGCGGCGAGGATCGCGCCGAGCGCAAATCCGATGATGACCGACGTCATCGGATGTTCCTTCTGCTGCCGGCCGGTCCAGTCGGCCGCCTTCCGGGCGGCATCCTCGGCCGCGTCGGCGGCATAGGCCGCCCGGTCGCGGGCCTCGCCGGCAAGCCGGGCGGCGCGGGAGCGGGCATGATAATAGGTCTCGCCGGCCTTCTGGCCGAGGTCCTCGGCGCTTTCGCGCACCCGGTCCCAGCGCCTCGGGTCGCGTTCGTCGTCCTGCATGGGAAGCTCCTCCATCTCGTAGGCGCGGTAAAGCGGAACCACGCGCGACCTTGACCGCAGGCCGAACGCCGCCAGCACGCCGAGCGCCGCAGCGCCCGCGGCAAGCGCCAGAGCATTGGCCGTCACGAATTGCCGCGCTTCGGTGGCCAGCTTCACGGCCTCGGTCGCAACCGCGCCCTGGATGGCATGGCGTGCCCTGGCCGCCGCGTCCGCCGCGAGCGTCCGCGGTGCGAGCCGATGCGAAAGCTCGGCAACGCCATCGGCGATCGACGCGCGGGCTCGCGCCGCCTCCGCCTCAAGCTCGGTCATCCGTGTCATGCACCGTCCCCTGCACGGGCATCGCTTTCGGCAGGATGAAGCCGCGCCGAAAGGCCTGCAAGATCACCGGCAATCCGGCCGAGCGCGCGCTCTGGCAGCAGCGAGAGCTGCTCGGCGCTGCGCCGGGCCGCAGCAATGAGGCCGCCGCCGAGCGCGG
>CALLWN010000032.1 GCA_938016505.1 uncultured Sphingomonadaceae bacterium | reverse complement strand
GGCGATGCAGCCGAAGTGCGCGAAGAGGCCTTCGGCGACATCTGGCTGCGCGACACCGGCCCGATCTTCCTGGGCCCGACGAGGCCTGCGCCTTCCGCTTCAACGGCTGGGGCGGGAAATATGCGCTGCCAGGTGATCTGGACCTCGCCGACCGCATCGCTGCGGTCGCCGGCGCGCGGCTCGCGCGCTTCGACCTCGTTCTCGAGGGCGGCGCCATCGACACCGATGGCAAGGGCCTTATCATCACTACCGAACAGTGCCTCCTCAACCCCAATCGCAATCCGGGCCTCGACCGGCGCGATGTCGAGGCGGTGCTCCGGGCAGCACTCGGGGTGCGGCGCGTGGTCTGGCTTGGCGAGGGCCTCGCGAACGACCATACCGATGGCCATGTCGACAATCTCGCACGGTTCGTCGCTCCCGGCACTGTCGCGATCCCGGCTCCGGCCGGCCCTGACGACCCCAACGCAGGGGCGTTCGCCGATGCCCGGGCACGCGCCGCAGACGCCGGGCTCGTCGTGCTCGACATGCCGTCGGTCGGCCAGTTCGAACTTGGCGGCGCGCTCGCGCCGGCAAGCCACATGAACTTCGTGATCGCCAACGGCCAGGTGGTCGTGCCGCTTTACGGCGGCGCGTCCGACCGCGCGGCGGTCCGGGCGCTGGCGCGCATCTTTCCGCGTCACAAGGTGACCGGCCTGCCTTCGACCCACCTCCTGTCGGGCGGCGGCAGCTTCCACTGCATCACCCAGCAGCAGCCCGCAGCCGGAGCCGGATCGGCATGACCCGCGAGATCCGGGTCGCGGCCATCCAGATGGCCTTCACCGGCGACCGCGCGGCCGACATCGCACGGACCGCGGACAAGGTGCGTGAGGCCGCGGCAGCCGGCGCCGAGCTGGTCCTTCCTTCCGAGCTGTTCGAAGGCCATTATTTTTGCACCCGGCAGGACGAGGCCCTGTTCGCAACCGCGGCACCAGTTGGCGAACACCCGGCCGTGACCGCGATGCAGGCGCTGGCGCACCAGCTCGGAATCTTCATTCCGGCAAGCTTCTTCGAGCGCGACGGCCATCATTACTACAATTCGATCGCCTTCATCGGTGACGATGGCGAAGTGCAGGGTCTCTACCGCAAGTCCCACATTCCCGACGGTCCTGGCTACATGGAGAAGTTCTACTTCCGGCCGGGCAACACCGGGTTCAGGGTATGGAAGACCAGGCTGGGTGCCATCGGGGTCGGTATCTGCTGGGACCAGTGGTACCCCGAGACCGCGCGCGCACTGATGCTCGACGGCGCAGAACTGCTGCTGTTTCCAACCGCGATCGGCACCGAGCCCCACGATCCCTCGCTTGACACCCGCAGGCTGTGGGTGCGCGCCATGATCGGGCACGCCGTCTCGAACGTGGTGCCGGTGGTTGCCGCCAACCGGGTCGGCACCGAGGGCGACCAGACCTTCTACGGCACGAGCTTCATCACCGACGAGCGCGGCGACATGCTTGCCGAACTCGGGACGGAGGAGGAAGGGGTGATCGTGGCCACGCTCGACCTTGATCGCGCGGCCCGGCACCGTGCCGCCTTCGGCTTCTTCCGCGACCGCCGGCCCGAACTCTACCGGCGCCTGGCCGAGGACCGGTGAGGCGCCGCACGCTCCTTGCCGGCGGGGCCGCGCTGGTCGCCGGGCCAGGGCTCGGCCAGTGGACGCCGGAGCCGCGGGAGCGCGTGGCCCGGCCACCGGCGGCGCCGCCGCGGTTCCGCGCCCAGCCGGCGCTGCCGCACCCGGTGCAGGAAATCTACCCGGCTTTCTTCGACGCGCGGATCATCGTCGGCGGCGGGCTCGAGGCGCGCACGACGCCCGTCACCAGTCTCGCCGACCTTGCGCCCACGGTCGCCGTCCACGCCTTCCGCCCCGGCGCGCGCAGCTGGGAGCGGCTGCCCGATCTTCCGGTCGCGCTCCACCACCCGCTTCTCATCGGCCACGCCGGCCGGCTGTGGTGCATCGGCGGCTTCACCGCCCGGCCGGGGGCGCTGTGGCAGATGGAGCGCCGGGTGTGGACCCTGGCGCGCGGTGCGGCCCGCTGGGAAGAAGGCCCGCCCCTGCCGCGCCCCCAGGCCGAGGCCGTGGGCGGGGTTGTTGGAGGCCGTCTCCTCGTCGCCGCCGGCCGAACCCCGATGGATGCCGCCAACAGCGGCCATGCCGACCATGGTGACACCCAGGAGTGCTGGCTGCTGTCGGCCGACAGCCAGAGGTGGGAACCGGGTCCGCGCGTGCCGCGCGGCGTGAACAGCGCCGCCTTCGCCATCCTGAACGGCCGGCTGCACATGGTCGGCGGGCGCCATTCGACCGGTGGCCAGATCCTGAACGTCGCCGACCATCAGGTCTTTGACCCGACGGCCAATGCCTGGACCTCGCGCGCGCCGATGCCCGCGCCGCGGGGCGGCCACGCCGCAGCAGTCGCGCTTGGCCAGATTTTCGCCTTCGGCGGCGAAAGCTTCGGCAAGACCCCTGCCGTTCATGCTGAAGTCTTTGCCTATGATCCACGCACCGACCGCTGGCAGGAGGTGACCCGCATGACCGAGGGGCGCCATGGCCTCGGCGCAGTCGGCGTGGCCGGGCGCATCCACCTCATCGGCGGCGCTGCCGAGCCCGGCGGCCGGGCGACCCGGGCCACCCACGAGATGTTCACGCCCTAGCCCGTCGCTCCTCGCTCACTCGGGGCGGTAGTGCGGCGGCCGCTTCTCGAGGAAGGCGGCGACACCCTCGGCGAAATTGGAATCCCGCGCGGTGAGCACCTGGTTGCGGTCCTCCATCGCGATCACGGCCTCGAGGCTGCTCATGTCGATCGCGTGGTTGAGCGCTTCCTTGGTCAGCCGCAGCCCGAGCGGCGTGGCCGCCAGCATCTGCGCCACGAACCGGTCGCCCGCAGCACGCACCTCCGCGGGGTCAACCACCTCGGAGACAAGGCCGAGGCGATGCGCCGTCTCGGCATCCATGAAACGGCCCGTCAGCATGTAGTCGGCGGCAACGCTTGCACCCACCATTCGGGGGAGGAAGTAGGACACGCCGATGTCACAGGCGGAGAGGCCGATCCGGATGAACGCCGCATTCATTCGCGTGCGGGGCGTTGCAATGCGGATGTCGGAGGCCAGCGCGAGCGCGAAGCCGCCACCGGCGGCCGGGCCATCGACAAGTGCGAGGATGGGCTGAGGACAGCGCCGCATCGCAATCACGATCTCCGAGATCTGCCGCTGGCGGCGCAGCGCCTCGGTCACGGTCGCTTCGGGAAGCGCGGTGCCGCCCTTCAGGTCGAGCCCGGCGCAGAAGGCGCGTCCGGCGCCCTCGAGCACCACCACGCGGATGTCGCGGCGCCAGTAGAGCCCGGTGAAGAGGTCGCGCAGGGCGTCCACCAGCCCGGGGGACAGCGCGTTCAGCTGCTCCGGCCGGTTCATCGTCGCCCGCAGCACCGGGCCCTCTTCGTCGACAAGAAGTTCGCTCATGGCGCCTCTGCCCGCAGCTGCATCGCCTGCTCGACCACCGTGCGGAACATGTCTGCCGTAAGCACGCCGGTGTTGGTATTGAGCCGGGAGCAATGGTAGCTGTCGATGAGATGCACGCCCGAGGGCAGCCGATGGACCGTGCCGTGGGCGAAGCGGGCCTTGGGCAGCTTCCCGCCCAGCGCCTTCACCGCCGACTGGTGGGCGATGGCGCCCAGCGCGAGCACGACGCGCAGGTTCGGCAAGCTGGTGAGGCTCGCCGCGAGGAAGGGCCGGCAGGCATGGACCTCGGCCGTGGTCGGCCGGTTGCCCGGCGGCACGCAGCGCACGGCATTGGTGATGAACACGTCCTCGAGCACCAGCCCGTCTCCGGCATGCTCGGCATAGTGGCCAGTCGCAAGCCCGAGGGTGAGGAGGGTGTCATAGAGGAGAAGGCCGGCATGATCCCCGGTGAAGGGCCGGCCAGTGCGGTTGGCCCCCGAAACCCCGGGTGCGAGCCCGACGATCGCCAGCCGCGCCAGCGGGTCGCCAAAGCCCGGCACGGGCGCGTTGAACCACTCCGGATGGTGGAGGCGGTTCTGCTCGCGATAGACGGCAAGCCGCGGGCACAGCGGACAGTCGGGATCGGGGTCACGCATGGCAGACAAGGCTAGCAGGCAGGCAGTTGCGCACAAGACCGCACCTGCCGGAGCTTCGATCCGCGTTGCGGTCGGGCTTGGCTCCAACCGTTGCCATGGCCGCCATGGCCGGCCGGAGGCGATCATCCGCGCGGCCGCCGTCCGGCTGGCCAGCGAGGGGCTGACCGGGCTGCGCCTGTCCCGCATTCATACGACAGCGCCGCTGGGTCCATCGAAGCGGTGTTTCGCCAACGCGGTTGCAACGGCCTGCTGGTCCGGCAGCCCGGACCAGCTGCTGGCCACGCTCAAGACGATCGAACGCGCCTTCGGCCGCAGACCGGGCCGGCGCTGGGGTCCGCGGGTTCTCGATCTCGACCTGCTGGCCTTCGGCGAGGCGGTCATCCGGCTCCCGGGCCTGAGCGTTCCCCACCCGGGTCTGGCTGTGCGTGATTTCGCCCTGCGCCCCTTCACCGAGCTTTGGCCCGACTGGCGCCACCCCGTGCACCACCTTCCGGCCCGCGCGCTTCTGGCGCGGCTGCACAGGCCCCGCGCGATTGACCCGCCCTCCCCCTCTGCCTAGGGCTCTGACCCTCGGGCTCGTAGCTCAGTCGGTAGAGCAACGGACTTTTAATCTGTAGGTCCCGGGTTCGAATCCCGGCGAGCCCACCAAATTCCTTCGGTTATAAAAGCTGTTGAAGAACCGTGCTTGGCGACGCCCATCTGTCTGGACCTGCCCCGCGCTGGTGGACGCCCTGAAGGTGGATTTGGAGGTGTTCGATGGGGAGATTTCGAACGGCGTATCCGCCGGAGTTCCGGCGGCAGATGGTGGAGCTGGTGCGGGCTGGGCGCACGCCTGAGGGGCGTTCGCGCGCGTTTGAGCCAACGGCGCAGTCGATCTGGACCTGGGTTCGCCAGGCCGATCGGGATACTGGCAAGCGGAGGGACGACCCGACCAGCATCGGGCGCAAGCAGCTGACCAAGCTCTGGCGTGAGAACCCGCGGCTGCGGCAGGAGCGTGACATCCTGGCAAAGGGTGAGGTGAAGCAGAAAGGCGTCCGGTGGACGGGGTTCCCGCCCAACGCCTGGTTTGCACGGGAGAGCAAGGCGACCCCGTCCGGGTTTGCCGGGTCATGAGCGCGAACCAAGGCCAACCATCCGATCGAGACGATGGCCCGCGTGCTGCGGGTCCCGGCATCCGGCTCGCATGCCTGGCGAAGCCGTCCACCGTCTGCTCGGGCCACAGCCGACGGGGATCTGCCGCGTCGGATCCGAAAGATTGATGCCGCTTCCCGGGGGACCTGCGGCGCCCCGCGGGGTCATGCCGGGCTGCAGGCCGAAGGCGTCGCCATCGCGACCCGACGGGCGGCGAAGCCC
>CALLWN010000031.1 GCA_938016505.1 uncultured Sphingomonadaceae bacterium | reverse complement strand
AGCCGAGGCCGAGGCCGAGCGCGACGAGGACGAGTTTCTCGTCAAGGCCTGGCCACCAGCCGCCGGCGGCGAGGAGCGCGATCGAGGACGGCACCATCAGCGCCCAGGCCGAGCGCGGGCCCATGTCGAGCGCGACGAGGAGCTTCAGCAGGACGAGGCGGGTCTCGAGGCTGTAGGCGTGGCGCCTGCGGAAATGCTGGCCAAGCAGGAACACGCCGATGTCGCCGCCGAGCCAGACGACGAGCAGGAGGACATGAAGCCAGACGAGGACCGGGTAGGTCTGCTCGAGAAGGGCCATCAGCGCGCGCCTTCGAAGATGGCGACGTGGAAGTCGCCGGCGCCGGCGCGCAGCGGCTTCACCCTCTCCTGGTAGTCGGGGTCGTTCCAGAAGGCGCGAACCGATTCGACATCCGGAAACTCGGCGATGACGATGGCGCGGCCATCCCAGGTCTCGAGCTCCTCGACCGCGCGGCCGACGAGCAGGTAGCGGCCGCCGTGGCGGGCATAGAGCCCGGTCTCGGCAAGCGCCCGGTTGTAGGCCGCCATCTTCTCGCGGTCGGTGACGGTTGCCGTCACCACCAGATAGGCCCGTGTCGGTTCTGTCATGGCACCCCCGCTTTTTTCCGCGCATCCTGTGGCTTTGATGCACTAGCCGCAACCGCAGCCCCGAGTAAAGTTGTCCGGACAAATGGCGCCCGTGCAGAAGGCGCTACGCGCGCAGGGGCCTTCCGGTGCCGGGCCTTGACCACCGGGGCGGCGGGGTTCATCCGCCCGCTCCGCGCACAGAGGAGTGTGACCATGCGGATGACTGCGGCTGCCGTTCTTCTTGCCTCCACGTCGCTTCCAGCGCTTCCGGCGCTGGCGCAGCAGACCGAGGCCCAGCCCGGCGGGATCCCGGAGATCGTGGTGACATCGCAACGGCGCGAGGAAAGCCTTCAGGACGTGCCGCTCGCCGTCTCGGCCTTCACTGCCGACGCGCTGGAGACGCGGGTCATCAGCAACACGCTGGGCCTCCTCAACTTCGTGCCCAACATGTTCGGCTCGAACAACACCGGGCTCGGCTCGGCCAACGCCTACTACATCCGCGGCCTGGGCAACACCGAGACGATCGCGACCTTCGACCCGCCGGTCGGCACCTATGTCGACGAGGTCTATCTGTCGCGCCAGAACGGGAACAACTTCGGCTTCTTCGATGTCGAGCGGGTCGAGGTGCTGCGCGGGCCGCAGGGCACGCTGTTCGGCCGCAACACCACCGGGGGCGCGGTCAATGTCATCATGAAGCGGCCGGGCGACGAGTTCGGGGGCTTCGTCGAGGCCGGATATGGCGCCTATGGCCGGGTGCTGGTGCGCGGCTCGGCCGATATCCCGATTTCGGAGATGCTCCAGTTCAAGGTCTCGGGCTACTGGAACGACGACAAGGGCTATGCCCGCAACACGACGACCGGAGAGCGGCTGAACGACAGCGACATGCTCGGGCTGCGCGCTGCGGTGCAGCTCAGGGCAACCGACCGGCTGACCTGGAACGGCGCGATCGCCTGGATGGAGGCCAATGGCGAGAATCTGCTGAACTTCGACTGCGACCCGCGCAATCCCACCAACTGCAACGGGCGGTTCGTGACGACCGGCATGCTCGAGGGCGGGCCGGCGGGCGGGCGCTACGGCCCGACGGTCACGGGGCGCAAGGCGAACTTCGGGCTCGGGAACGAGGTCGGCACGCTGCTCGTCACCTCGAACATCGAGTGGGCGGGCGACAATCACCGGCTGTCGATCATCACCGGCGTCGTCGACATGAGCCAGGACTTTGCGCTCGACTTCGCCGATGGCCGGGGGCTTCCGAGCGCGGCCGACCCGTCGCCGGCGGTCAGGGGCTTCACCAACGGCGGCTTTGCGATCCTGAACGCCGGCAGGCACCAGCAGTTCACCCAGGAAGTGAAGCTCGACGGCAAGCTGTTCGAAGGCCTCGTCGACTATGTCGCCGGCTTCTATCTCTACGACGAATCGAACCAGACCGACTTCGCCGACCTGTTCACGGTCAACATCCCGGTGCCCAACGGCCTGCCGCTGCTGCTCGCCGACCGGACGCTTGTGAACGACACCAAGGCGCAGGCAGTCTATCTGCAGGCCGACCTCAACCTCTCGGACGCGCTCACCCTGACTGGCGGGGTGCGCTACACCGACGAGACCAAGACCGCGCAGCTTCTTGACAACCGCGCCAGCTGCGCCGTCTTCCCCAAGCCCTCGACCTGCCTCGGCGCGAACCTCGTCGCCTCGAACGGGGTGCCGATCCCGACCCGGCTCGAGACGTCGAAATGGACCCCGCGCTTTGCCGTCAACTGGAAGCCCAACCCGGACATGCTGCTGTTCGCGAGCGCGACCAACGGCTTCAAGTCGGGCGGATGGAACGCCCGGGCGACCGCGAACAACCTGTTCCTGCCGTTCGACCCGGAATTCGTGTGGAACTATGAGGGCGGCCTCAGGTCGAGCTGGTTCGACAACCGGCTGCAGGCAAACGTCACGGTGTTCTGGCTTGACGCGAAGGATCTGCAGACGCCGTCTGCGTTCGTGAACCCGGTCTCGGGCGCGGTCAGCTTCATCACCCAGAATTTCGCCGACTATGTGAACCGCGGGGTCGAGCTCGAGCTGACGGCAGCGCCCCTCGAGGGGCTCAGCGTCTACGCCAACCTCGGCTACCAGAA
>CALLWN010000030.1 GCA_938016505.1 uncultured Sphingomonadaceae bacterium | reverse complement strand
GTCGGCGCGCTGCTGCCCGACGTGCCGCGCCGCGTGGTGCTGCGGCTGTTCTGCCCCTCCGGGCGGCCGGGGACCACGGTGCTGCTCGGCGCTGCCGCCGGCGGGGCGCTGCCGGACGGGTCGGGCGTGGTGGAGGCCGGGCCGGTTGAGGCGGAACTTCGCCTCGCGCTCGGCGCCGACAACAACGCCCAGGAGCGCGACGTGGATCGGAGCATCGCCGTGCTGCAGGCGTGGCAGGCCGACGTGATGCGCCGCGCGGTCGGGCTGAACCGCGAGGGCGACCGCCGCGGGGCGAAGCATTTCCTCGAGAAGGAGCTGCGCTGGCTGGAACGCTACGCCCGCGGGCTGCCGGGGGCCGAGCCGCTGCTGGCCGAGTTGGTGCTGCTGCTGCGCCGGGCGGAGGAGGATCTCGATCCGCGGCTGCGGAAGGAACTCTACGCGGCGTCCACCAACCGGATGCGGGGGCAGTCGGACTACCGCTCGGCCCCGCGGGCGCCGCTGGAGGAGATGCTGCGCCGGCCGGGACGCGAGGCGTGAGCGGGCTCGCCGGAGCGAGAGGCGTGAGCGGGCTCGCCGGGGCGCTCGGGCTGCCGGCGCTGGCGGAGGCGGTGCTGCGCCGGTTCCGCCTGGACACCGCTGGCGTGCATGGGCCAGCGCATTGGCTGCGGGTGCGGGCGAACGGCCTCGTGCTCGCCGCCCGCACGCCGGGGGCGGATGTCGAGGTCGTGGAGTTGTTCGCGCTGTTCCACGACAGCGAGCGCGAGGACGAGGGGCGGGACCCCGGGCACGGCGAGCGCGCGGCGGCGTCGGTGCGGCGGCTGGCCGCGCGGGGTCGGATGGCACTGTCGGCTGCGCGGCTGGAGGTGCTGGTTGCCGCCTGCGCGGGGCATGACCATCCGCAGGTGAGTGCCGACCCGAGCATCGGCTGCTGCTGGGACGCGGACCGGCTGGACCTGTCGCGGCTTCGGCGACGGCCGATCGCCAGGCTGCTGTCCACCGCGGCGGCGCTGGAGGCGGAGGTGCAGGCGGCTGCCTGGGAGCCGGGGAACGGCTGGGTGTTCGATCAGGAAGGGGCGAGGGCGTGGGGCGTCAGGCTGCGGCGGCGGGGGTGAGGGGGCCGGAGGGCAGTTCATCGCGGGCGCCGTCACCCGTCGTTGGCGCCCCCTACCGCATTCGACAAATATACCTGACAAAAGGCTTGCGTCCCGCTCTGTTTTCGACATATCAAGATGTCGAAACGGAGCTTCATGGACATCCACGCCTTCACCGCCCTCGTCGGCGAAACCCCCCGGCAGATCAGGTTTCTGATCACGGAGGGCTTCATGCCGCCGCCGACCGGCGGGCGGGCTCGGGCGCAGTACGGCGCCGAGCATGTCGAGGCTGTCCGCCGCTACCGATGGCTGCGCGAGCGGTTCTCCCCCGCCCAGATCAAGGTGATGATGACGGCTGCGGCCGACGCGCTGCGCCTCCCCGTCGCCCCCGGCATCGACCTTCTCGTCGACCTGTCGCTCATCGGCCCGGGCCTCGATCCGGCACGGATCGCCGAGCGCGTCCGTAATCTGCTGGCCGACCTTCCGCAGGGCGAAACACCTGCAACCCCAGACCCGGAGGATGCCGCCGATGCCCCGTAGCGCGCCGCCCCTGCCTCATGACCCACTCGCTGCCTACGGGCTTCCGGCGGTGGTTTCCGGCACGCGGATCCCCGTGCCGCTCATCGGCACCGCCTTCTCGGTGGCGATCGAGGCGGGGCTCGCCGTGGTCACCACCACGCGCCGGTTCCGCAACGCTGAGGACCGCAGCATCGAGGTCACCATGACCTTCCCGGTGCCGGTCCACGCCACGCTATTCGACCTGCAGGCGCAGACTGGCGAACGCCGGCTACGGGCCCGCGCCCAGTCACGCAGCGAGGCTCGCGAAACCTACGAGGAGGCCATCGACGGCGGTCGCACCTCCGTGCTGCACGAGGAGGTGCTTCGCGGGGTGCACCAGCTGTCGGTCGCACATGTGCCGCCCGGCGCGGAGATCGTCGTGGAGGCCAGCTGGGCGATGCCGCTCGCCGCGGTGCCCGGCGGCGGCGGCGGCGTGCTGCACATCCCGGTGACGGTCGGCGATGTCTATGGCCGCTCCCCCCTGCCGGACAGCGACGATCTCTTTACGCACCGCCGACGTGCAGGAGGCGGACCTGACCGTGGAATGCAGTGACGGATCGTCGCCCTCGCCGGCGGCGCGCTTTCGGGCGGGCGTGCCAGGCTGCGCCTTGACGCGCCGATCCGGCTGACGGTGACGGGCTGGCGGCCGCGCATGCTGCGGGGTGTCGCCGTTGACGGGCGCGGCGTCGAACTCGAGATCGCCCCGGCGTCGGTCGGCAGCCTGCCGCTCGATGCGGCGATCCTGGTCGATCACTCCGCTTCGATGAACGAAACCGCGAGCGGCCTGCTGCCCCCGCATGAAAATCGCGGCGCGCCTCGGACCAAGCACGAGGTTGTCTTGGCCGGACTGCTGGAGGCTGCGGCGATCGTCGGCCCGCAGGCCCGGATTGATCTGTGGGAGTTCGACAACGTCGCCGCGCAGGTGCCAGGCCATGGGCTGGCCGATGCCATGGGCCGCCTTTCGGCCCCGAACGCCGGCACCGAGATAGGGCCCGCCATCCGCGCGGTGCTGCTCGGGCGCGCGACGCGCGACGTGCTGCTCATCACCGATGGCAAGAGCCACAGGCTCGACGTCCAGCGTGCCGCGATGAGCGGTCGGCGCATTCATGTCGTTCTGATCGGCGAAGACAGCCTCGAGGCGCATGTCGGCCATCTCGCAGCGCTAACAGGAGGCCAGATCTTCGTCGCCGCAGGGTTGGAGGCGGGAGGCATGATCCGCCAGGCGATCGAGGCGATGCGCCTGCCGCACGAGGCGGTGACGCCAATCAAAGGTGCGCCCCGGGCGATCGAAGCGCTGTTCGGCGGCATGCAGGTCCGGGCGGCATGGCGGGCCCGTGCGGAGGACGATCCAGGCATCTGGTCGCGGGCGGTGGCGGCAGTGGCGGCCGCGCTGGCGCTGCCGCGGATGGCCAAGGACGAGGCCGCCGCGCTCGCAACGGCCGAGGGCTTGGTGTGCCATCTGACCAGCCTCGTTCTGGTGGACGAGGCTGGCGAGGCTCAGGTGGGGCTGCCGGCACAGCGGCGGGTCGCGATGATGACGCCAAGGGTGAGCGCAGCCTCTCCAAAAACGGTTTCCACCGTTGGCGATCTGCTTCTGGCACCTTCGCGGGACCCCTTGCTCTCGATAGGAGTTGCGCCGGGCTTTTTCCCGACAGGAAGTGTGCCGGGCGCGGAAGAGACCTCTGCGAAATCCGCCTGATCCGATGATGGAGGTGTGGTGGCGGGCTGGAAATGGGCTTTTCGGGCGGCTTTGGTGCCCGGAAGTCGTG